>JBGVOE010000066.1:0-5444 GCA_045126355.1 Anaeroplasmataceae bacterium
AAAAGATGAAAAACATAAAGCAATCTTAGAACAATTAGTATCTATTGATGAAGGTGCAAGACAATTAGGTGAAGATGCATTAGTACCATTCAATTCTCCAGTAAATGAAACAGGTATTTTATTCTATAATACTTTATTTGATGAAAATGCATGTTGCCATCTAGCAATCGGTATGGGATTTGAAGATACTATTAAAGGATTTGAAACAATGACTCCAGAACAAATTAAAGCATTCGATTTAAATGATTCAATTATCCATGTTGACTTCATGATTGGTTCAGCTGATTTAAGTATCGTAGCTACAACACGTGATGGTAAACAAGTACAAATCTTTGAAAACGGAACTTGGGCAATCTAATAAGAAAATAAATCCTCTTGTAAATTAATACAGGAGGATCTTTTTTTAGCATTTTTTTAAAATTTCAATAATCCAATTATAATTTTCTTTAAACCAATTAACTGTAAATTTAAAAGCATCATCAAAGTTAGATGTTACATCCCAACCTAACTCTCTTTTTATTTTATCACAATTAAGTGAGTATCTAGTATCATCGTGAATTCTACTATTTGTATAAGAAATGTTATAATCGACAATCTTTAACTCATTTAAAACCATTTTAATAATATCAATATTTGTATATTCTTTATTAGCGCCAACATTATAAATTTCACCTTTACTACCTTTATGTAAAATCAAATCAATTGCGATGCAATGATCGGCTACATAAAGCCAGTCTCTAATATTTAAACCACTTCCATATATCGTGATATTTTCTTTATTTAAGGCCATTTTTACTGTTTTAGGAATTAGTTTTTCAGGATGTTGATAAATACCATAATTATTAGCACTACGAGAAATAGTAACATCGATATCTTCTTTTTTAATATAATCTAAAATTAATAAATCAGCATCCCTCTTACTCTTACTATAAGGAGTTGTCGGATTTAAAGGAGACTCTTCAGTAAATGATAGGGCTAAATCATCAAGTGGTAATTGTCCATAAACTTCATCTGTTGAAACTTGATGAAATCTTTTCACCTTATATCTATTAGAAGCTTCAAGTAAAACTCTAACTCCTTCTACATTACTTTTATAAAATAATTCTTCATAAATAAAACTACGGTCAACATGACTTTCAGCGGCAAAGTTTATAACATAGTCAAATCGTTCTTCTTTAAATAATTTATCAACTAATTCTATATCACAAATATCACCATGAATAAATTTGAAATTTTTATTATTAATCACTTCTTTAAGTGAATCTAAGCTAGAGGCATACGTTAATAAATCAAGACAAACAAAATAATCTTCTTTATATTTATCCATCATATATTTAATAAAATTGCTGCCAATAAAACCAGCTCCACCTGTTATTAAATATTTCATTATAACAATACCTCCATTATCTATAGCTACATTCTATTATACATTAAATTTATATTTTAATAAATGAAAAAAAGGAAGTTTGACTTATCAAACATTTCCTTTCTTTAATTTACTTATTTCTTTTTTTGCTTCTTTCATAGCTCGTTTCATATTTACTTTACATGAAGAGCATTCATCACTTGGCATACCTTTAATTCTTTTATAAATCATTCTACCAAAGATAAATACTACAAAAGATGCGGAAACTATAATTAATATAATTTCAGGTAAACTCATTATCTCACCTTAATTTCTTTAACGTGATTTTTATTATATAAGTGTATTCCTAGTGTGGCTATGATCGCTAATCCAAAGAAGATAAAGCTAGACCACCACCAAGTACCTATTAAATAAATCATCATTGAAACAATATATGAAGTCGCTAGCCAGAATACTAATGTCCATTTAAAACTTTTACTTGTTAATTCACCTCTAGCACTTGCAACTGCGGCAAAACAAGGAATAGTTGTCATATTAAATGCGATAAATGAAATAAGAGCAGGAATAGTAATTCCAGTAGCCATAATCATAGCAGCTACCTCTTCTACTCCTTCTTCACTAGTTATTAAAGAACCAGCGATACAAGCAGCAAGTGTTCCAAATGTAGCAATAACATTTTCTTTAGCAATTAATCCTGTTACAGCAGCTACAACAAATACCCAAGCAAATTTATCTAAGTTAGTTCCAAATCCTAGTGAAGCAAATAGTGGAGCAAATAGTCCTCCAATACCAGCTAAAATACTTTCATCCATTCTAAAGTTAGCTAATACTTCTTCACCATTTAAGACTTCTAAAGATGGTAAGAATTCCCAGTTAACTGAAAAACTTGATAAGAACCAAATTACAATAGTTGAAGCTAAGATAATTGTAAATGCTTTTTCAACATAATGCTTTAACTTGTCCCATAAGTGAACTAATAAAGCTTTAGGTTGTGGCTTGCGGTAATTAGGTAATTCCATAATGAATGGAGGAGTATCACCTTTTTTAGTTGTATTACGCATAATAATTACAGTAACAATCGCTGTCATTATACCTAATAAATACATACTATATGTAATAATATCTGCATTACCTACACCAAACGCTGTTACAATTGCCCCAGCAATAGCGGTTAAAATTGGTAACTTAGCACCACAACTAAAGAAAGGAATAACTCTTATAGTTGTAATTCTTTCATTTTCATCACCTAGTGTTCTTGTATTTAACATTGCAGGAACACTACAACCAAATCCCATAATCATTGGCATAAATGCTCTACCAGATAAACCAAATTTACGGAATATTCTATCTAAGATAAAAGCAACCCTTGCCATATATCCACTATCTTCTAAAATAGAGAAGAATAAGAATAATACTAAAATTTGAGGAGCAAAACTTAATACACTAAATACTCCTCCTAACACACCATCAGCAATAAAACTTTGTACCCAAAGTGGAGCATTAATTAATAAACCACTAATCAATTCTCCTAAGTATCCAGTTAAAGATTCTACTAGATTAAATAGAATAACACCTATTGAGTTTATTCCACTATCAGTCCATAACAATCCTTCAAATATTGTTCCTTCAAAACTAGGAGAAACGTCTTTAAATAGTCCACCTAAATAAAACAGATTTTCTGAGAAAGTTAAATGGAATACTAAGAACATTATTACTAAAAAAATAGGTATACTAAGCCATTTATTTGTTAAAACTCTATCTATTTTATTAGATAGTGTTTCACCTTCTTTAATAACTGTTCTTTTAGCCACAGAATAATAAGCAGTAATATATTTATATCTAGCATCAGCTATAATCGCTTCTAAGTCAGAACCAAATAAATCATCATTAAAAGTTTCTTTAAACTCTTCAACAATCTTAATTAAGTTAGGATGATTTTTTGTTTCAATTTCATCATTTTCAATTAATTTAACAGCATGGAATAATGGATTATCAACGCCTACTGCACTAAAGGCTATTTTACAATCTCTTATTAAATGAGACAAGCTTCCGCGTCCTAAGACAGTAAATCCTTTTCTATCTTCCTTACTACAACGATAAGCAACTTCCATTAATTCATGAATGTTTTCACCAGTTTGGGCAGAAATTGCAACAACTGGAATTCCAATATTCTTTTCTAATAATTTAGCATCTAATTCAATGCCTTCTTTTTTTATTACATCCATCATATTTAGGGCAACTACAACTGGAATATCCATTTCTAAAAGTTGAGTTGTTAAATATAAATTTCTTTCTAAGTTTGTCGCATCAACAATGTTAATAACACAATCAGGTTTTTCATCCATTATATAATTGCGTGATATAACTTCTTCAGGAGTATAAGGTGAGAATGAATAAATACCAGGTAAGTCAATAATATCAATAGCTTCATCTAACTTTTTATAAATACCTTCCTTTTTATCAACAGTAACACCAGGCCAATTACCTACATGTGCAGTTGAACCAGTTAAGATATTAAATAAAGTTGTCTTACCACAATTTGGATTACCAATAAGTGCAAATCTAAGCATTCTTAACTACCTCAATTAATTTAGCTTCATCTAATCTTAATGTAAGTTCATATCCCCTAATTGTAATCTCAATTGGATCACCTAACGGAGCTTTCTTTCTTACATATACATTAATACCAGGAGTAACTCCCATATCAAACATTCTTCTTCTAACTCTACCTTCGCCATTTACTAATTTAATAGTACAATGACCTCCAACCTTGATTTGATCTAACGTCATAAATCTCATTCCCCATTCTAAAATACACTTGTTAGCGATTGCTAACACAATTATACACTTTTTGGAAATAATTGCAAGAACAAAAATAAAAAAGACTGATTTTTTTTCAATCAATCTTAATTAAAAACACGATTTATAATTATATATTTTGTTATTTTTTACAATAAAAATTTATAGCTTTAGAAATATATTCTGCTGTACCTATAGCGTGCTTATCTATATTGTTTTTAAATCTTTCATCAGCTACATACATCCCTCCTAAAGATGCTAATATCTCATTTGTGCAATGATAATAATTTTCGCTAATATGATTTTGTAATTTTCTAACAAGCTCTTGTACTTCTACTGAATTAGCTTCATTTCCATTTTTTAAACACGTTGAAAACATAGCCATAATTTGATCCATTCCTGATGCAAGATTATTCCATTTTTCTTTTGAATAAGTTTTTGTTTTTTCACTATGTTCTTTATAAGCTTCTGTTTGACCCCATTTTTCTTTAACTTCATTTTTATATTTTTCAAACTCGCTATTATCAAAAACACTCATAACATTTTCTCCTTTCATAGCAGCATCAATAGCACAAATTATTTTTTCTAATCTTTCTTTTTTTAAAATTAACAATTCTTTTTGCTCATTAAGTACTTTACTTTTATCATAATTAGGTGATGTTAAAATCTCTTTAATGCTTTTTAAAGAAAAATCTAATTCACGGTAAAATAGGATCTCTTGCATTCTTAAAATAGAATTTTCATCATAATAACGATATCCCGTTATTTTATCAACATAAGCAGGAGTTAATAATCCTATTTCATCATAATAATGAATTGTTCTAATGCTTACACCAGTAGCAATAGCGAATTCTTTAATCTGCATTTTCATTTACCTCACCTCAATAAAAGTATAACCTATTACGTAACGTAAGAGTCAATAATTTTATATTTTTTTATATTAATATATTTAACCAACCACTTCGATTATAACATTTGCCTAATTATTTACTATAGTTAACAAGATTCAGTTGTTGTATTTTTTGCAATAGTTACTTTTAAATAAAATTAAATATTTAAAAATTTAGAACTTTTATTTCATCTTGTAACTATATAGATGAGGTGTTAATAATGACAAATAACGAAAATACAAAATATGAAATAATTAAATTTGAGGATGGGGACTTTAGTTTGGATGTTAATGTTAGTCCTAATGAAGAAACTGTTTGGCTAACGCAAGCACAAATTGCAGAACTATATGATGTAGATAGATCAAGAGTTACTAGACATATTAATAATA
>JBGVOE010000067.1:0-13773 GCA_045126355.1 Anaeroplasmataceae bacterium
CAAAACTCAGACTTTCTAAACCAAATAAAACAAAAGAACGAAGAGGTTTAGTCTTCGCTCTAGATTATTATTTAGCTTGAATTTAAACTTATAAATTGAACCGCCCATTGCCGAACGGCACGATGTGGTGGTGTGAGAGGGGAAAATCAAATTTTCTCTACTCGATTTTCGAAAAAAATTAATATTTTAAATTATGAAAACGTTTTGTTAAGTTAAAAAGTGACAAAAGTACTACTTTGCTTGAATAAGATTTTATAAATGATATAATAATAGTGGTTTAAAAAAAATAAAAGGAGAAAGAAAATGAAAACCGCAAAAAAATTAATATTTATGATTTTAGTTGTTGCATTTGCATTTATCTTTGCAGCATGTAATGACGAACAAGAACACTCACATAGTTTTGTTGACGGTTCTTGTGAATGTGGAGAAAAAGATCCAAACTATGTTACACCTCATACACATAGTTATAGTTCTGTTGTAACTGCCCCAACATGTACTGAAGCAGGATATACAACATTTACATGTGAATGTGGTGACACTTATAAAGAAGATGGAGAAGCTGCCTTAGGACACACTGAAGTAGTAGATGCTGAAGTAGATGCAACATGTACAACAGCAGGTAAAACTGCAGGAAAACACTGTAGTGTATGTAATGAAGTGTTAGTAGCTCAAGAAGAAGTAGCAGCTTTAGGACACACTGAAGTAGTTGATGCTGCGGTAGCTGCAACATGTACAGAAGCAGGTAAAACTGCAGGAAAACACTGTAGTGTATGTAATGAAGTATTTGTAGCTCAAGAAGAAATTGCTGCATTAGGTCACAAATTTGTTGATAGTAAATGTCAAAACTGTGAAGAACAATTTGTTGCACCAGTTGGCGATTGGACTTTAGTTACTGAACTTAAAAATGGCGATAATGTAGTAATCGGTGCACCAGCTTATAACAAATTATTATCCGCTGAGAAAGTAAGTGCTGGTTCTTTCTACAATAAAGGTGTTAATTATTCAACAGATGATTTTTCAAATGTAACTGATGCTGAAATTTTCGTTGTTACTGTTAATGCTGACGGTACTTATACATTTACATCTTTAACAGGTGATGTAATAGCATTAGCTGCTCAATATTCATCACTTAACAAAGATGGTCAACATAAATCTTGGTCATTAGTTGACAAAGGTAACGGTTTATTCTTATTAAAGAATACTGGTAGAAATACATATCTTGAATGGTATGCAGATAAGAACAACTGGAGCACTTATACTGCAGGTAACACTAAAGAATATGAACTTTCATTCTATGCAAAAGGTGAAGCTACAGATGGTGAACATGTTCATAATCATATTAGTAGCGTTCATGATGCAACATGTACAGAAGCTGGTTATACAGCTTACACTTGTAGATGTGGTGATACTTATAAAGTAGATGGAGAAGCAGCAAAAGGACATAGCTATAGTTCAGTAGTAACTGCACCTACATGTACAGAAGCAGGATATACTACTTATACATGTGAATGTGGCGACACATATACAGAAGCAGGAGAAGCAGCAAAAGGGCATACTTTTGTTGATGGAAGCTGTGCTTGTGGCGAACCTGATCCTGATGCTCATGTTCATAAATATACATCAGTTGTAACTGCCCCAACATGTACTGTAAAAGGATATACAACATATACATGTACATGTGGCGACACATATACAGCAGATGAAGTAGAAGTAGTACCTCATGTTGATACAAACTTAGATATTACTTGTGATTTCGAAGGATGCACAAAGAGAATCTTACCTGCAGCTGATTCTAAAATTTCTTTATTCACTGCAAATCATATGATTATCGTTTCTCTTAGTAGTAGTTATTATGTAGAAGGTGTAGTTACACGTATTGAAAATGTTGGAAGCGGTATATTTGTAATCGCTGACGAAGCAGGAGATACAATTGTTATCAGACTTCCAAAAAATGCTGATGGAGTAGCTTATGCAAGTTGGACTGTTGGTAGAGTTGTAGTAGGTGATACTGTTAGAGTATACGGTAAACCATCAAGAAACTCTAGTGCACCTACTGATCAAAAAGCTAAGATTGAAAGTGGAGTTCTTACAGTTTTAGAACATACTCACTCATTCAGTCAACCAGACTGTACTAATCCAGCTGTATGTGAGTGTCTTGCTGTAGGAGATCCAGCATTAGGACATATTGATGAAAATGCTGATAATGCCTGTGATCGCTGTTCTTGGAATATGAAACTTGTGGTAGATAATATTGCTATTAGTACAACAGTTGATAAAACAAATGGTGTTCTTAATGCAGAAAAAACAAGTTGGACTTGGTCAAACGAAAACTTTGATGTAGTTGTTGCCAAAGCAAAATCAACAGTTACTCTTTACACTACTGCAAAAGATTATATGCAATTAAAGAAGCAAAACACACTTACAGTTGTTAATAAAAACGGAGCAAAAATTCAATCGATTATCATTTCTGCAACAAACGCAACTCAATTGAAAAACTTAGTAAATGCTATTGGAACTCAATACGAATGTGAAACAAATGAAGAAAAACTTACAGTTACTATCAAATTAGATACTACTGGAGATTTTACATTCTCTAACGTTAGCACATCAACAGCATATATTAGTGGTGTAGAAATTGTTTACGAAAAATAATAACAAATTTAATAATTTAAATTAATTTGAATTGGCATGAATCCATACTTTAATGGAAACATGCCTTTTTTATTTTTCACTATAATTTCATTCAATTTGAAAAAGTTCTTAAATAAGCCACTTTTTTCTTTTTAAAACTTATGTTAAAATTAAGATATAGTAAATTCTCTTATTAGGAGATATACTTCTAGCAACAATTTTTTGGACTTAATATATAATGAAGGTGGAGTTGATAGTGATGGATAAATATAAATTTGGCGAATTCATTTATACTCAAAGAAAAAAACAAGGATTAACTCAAGATGAATTAGGAAGGAAGCTAAGGGTTACTAATAAAGCAGTATCTAAGTGGGAAACAGGTGAGACGTTGCCTGATATTCAACTAATACCGGAGCTGGCCAGCGTGCTTAATGTAACTATCGATGAATTACTAACTCAAGAAAAACCAAATGTTGAAAAAGTTATGGTTGACCATAAGAAGGGTGTAAGAATATTTTTATGGATAATGAGTTCTATTCTACTTATTATTACTACACTGTTAGCTATTAATTTAATTAAGGTAACAGAAGATGAAGTAGTATTAGTTACAAATGAAAACGCAAAAGATTATTTTGAAATCATTCCGTGCGAAAATTTTGTTATTGAAGGATATGGGGTTTCTATTTATGGAAAACTAAAAGCTAAGGAAGAGGTTTTAGATCCTACTTTAGTTTTAGAGTTTACTATTCAATATTATTATGTAAATAGTGACAATGAATTAAGTGAAATTCTTTATACTGACCGTATTATATCGTATGATTCATTAACAGAAGATTTCAGCATTATCTTAAGTCCAAAAAGTCAAATAGACAATTTTAAATCGTTTTACAGAATTAATATCACATATGAAATTGTTGAATCAAGTGGAAAGGTTGTGAAATAGTTATGAAGAGATTTTATTTAATTTTACTAATATTATTTGTTTTGATGTTTGCTTCTTGTGCTGCTCCTGATAATGGTATGGCAGAAGATGCAGCTGATGGAGTTTCATTTGATTATTTTACAACATATGTGATTAATGATATTGAATATGAAGTATATATTCCTAATAAATTTGAAGACGCAATATATTATGATCAAAAATTTGGTGATATTACTTCAAGTTCAAGTGAATGGACAATCAATTTTATGTATGAACCTGTTTATCATGTTAATGATAGATTAGAAAGTAAAGAAGTTTGGGACAGTTTATATTCTAACTTAGAAAATAATAAAGAAGTATTGGATGAAAAAGCTGGTTTTACAGTTAAATTATTCGCTCCTTATGAAGCAGTTGAAGTTGAATATGTTTTACATAATGAAGTAAAACAAGAAGCTAGATATGTAATTTTCTATACTTATTTACCTGTTAGATTATTAAACAAATCAAGAGGAAGAACAATTACAATAGGTGTTCCAATTAATTTAGATGTTTTACTTAAAGTTGATGATTTAGTATAAAATTAAAATGTCTTATGATGACTTTTTGGCTATTAATTAAAATGGAGGTAGTCAAAATGTTGAAAAGATTTTTATGTTTATTAAGTTTATGTTTTGTTTTATTAATGACTGCTTGTGCGGCAGGAATGGGTGGTTATGATTATTATAATGGTGAAGCTGCTTTAGATGAAAATGGCGAAGCTTACATCGAAATTGATGAGCGAGGATATCAAGATCCTAAGAACAATCCTTTATCAAGTTTCTCACTAGATTCATCATCTTATGCGTATTCTAATATTAGAAGATTAATCAATAATAATTCATATATTTCTAAGGATGCTGTTGTTATTGAAGAGATGTTAAATTACTTTAATTATTCTTATGAAAATAATACAGAAAACGCCTTAGCTACGACATTAGAATTAGCTCGTTGTCCTTATAATGAGAAGAATCATTTAGCTTTAATTAGTGTTAATTCAAAGGATATTGAAATACCTAATATGAAAAATAATTTTGTATTCTTAATTGATACATCAGGTTCTATGAATAGTGATAATAAATTAGGCTTATTCCAAGAATCATTTAAATTATTAGTAAATGCAGTTGATGAAAATGATACTGTTTCAATTGTTACTTATGCAAATGGTGTTAGAATTGTTGCTGAGGGTGTTAATGGGGGAAATAAAGCTGAGTTAGTTAGAATGGTTGATAGTTTAGTAGCGAGTGGTTCTACTAATGGAAGTGGTGGAATTCAAAAAGCTTATGATATCGCTAGTAAGTATTTTATTGATGGTGGAAATAACCGTGTCTTATTAGCTACTGATGGTGACTTTAATGTTGGTATAACTACAACAGGCGGATTAAATGATTTTATTTCTTCAAAAAGAAAAACAGGTATTTATTTATCAGTGTTTGGTTTTGGTATGGGTAACACTCAACATGATAAGATGAATACATTAGCTCAAAAAGGTAATGGGAATGCATACTATATCGATTCATTATTAGAAGCTAAAAGAGTATTTGTTGAAGAATTAGGTGCTACTTTAAATACAGTAGCTAAAGATGCTAAAATTCAAGTTGAATTTAATCCTGAATACGTAGCTAAATACCGTTTGATTGGTTTTGAAAATAAAATGTTAACTGAAGAAGAGTTTGAAGATAGTAATACTGATGCTGGTGAAATTGGTGAAGGTCATTCTGTAATTGCTGTTTATGAGATTACACTTAAAGAAGAAGTGGCTTCTGATTATATCTTTAGAACTAAATTACGTTATAGAGATGTTCAAATTAATTTAGATGTTGAAGTAACAGATTCAATTAATCATGTTACTTCTATGAGTGAAGATTTTAAATTCGCTAGTTGTGTAGCTGAGTTTGGATTATTATTAAGAAATTCTAATTTTAAGGGTGATGCTTCTTATTATCACTTACTTAGTGTTTTAGAAAGATTAGATTTTAGTGATGATTATCATAAAGAAGAGTTTTTTGAATTAGTAAAAAGAGCTCATCAAAATCAACAAATAAATGAATAGAGTCTTTATATTTAGTCTTGTAGAATTATTCTACAAGGCTTTTTTTCTATCTAGGGTGGTAAGATTTTAACGATATTATACTTTTTATTGTTTATCAATAAAAAAAATGCTATAATATTTTATACGTGAGGTGATAGTTTTGAAAAGATTACTACCATTATTAATTTCTATAGCTGGTTTTGCTGCATCTTTATATTTTGCTTATATATATGAGTTAGAACCAAAACTAGATACATTAGAAATTCGTGATTATATAATTTATGCATTAGTAATTGTTTTACCACTTCTAATTGGTGTTTTAATTATGTTGGTTGCTTATAGTAAAAAAGATAAAAAAATCACATGGTTAAAAAATAGATTAGAACAGTGGAGTAATTTAAGCGTTCATGTAAATAAAGCTGGTGATGAAGTTTTCTCTGAATTGCCACTTGGTATTATGATTTATGATGAACAATATGATGTTAAATGGGTTAACCGTTTTGCTAAAAAGATTTTTAGTAGTGAATTACTTGAACTTCCTATGGCAGAGATTAGTGAACAATTAAAAGATAAAGTACTAGCTGAAGAAAATACTTTTACAATTGAAGTTTCTGGCAAATTCTATGAAATTATCCACAAAATTGATAGTAGAATTATTTATCTATTTGATATTACTGAAGAAGTTCAAATTAAAAAGCAATATGAAGATAGAACTCCTGCTATTGGTATTATCATTATGGATAACTTAGAAATGGAAACTAAAGGTTTTGATATTCAAGAAACTGTTAGAATTCGTGGTTTATACTTAGGTGAGATTTCTAAGTGGTGTGAAAAATATAACGCTTATTTAAAGAGTTATGATGATGACAGTTTAGTTATTGCGTTTGATAAAGCGTCACTGCAACTTATGATGCAAGAAAAGTTTGATGTTTTAGAGCATGTTAGAAATATCTCAGCTGAACATGGTATACGAGTTACACTTTCAATGGGTATTGCTTGTGGTGATATTAGTTATGAAGATTTAGGTGCTCAAGCACAAAGTTCAATTAATTTGGCTGAAAAACGTGGTGGAGACCAAGCAGTTGTTAATATTTTAGGTGAAAAGATTCAGTACTTTGGTGCTACATCAAACGCCTTAGAAAAGAATAACTTATCAGCTGCTAGAGCTAACACTTTAGCTTTAAAAGAAGCAATTGATAACTCTAGTAATGTTTATATTATGGGTCATATTATGGCTGACTGTGATGCACTTGGAGCGATGATTGGTACATTAAGATTAGCTTTATCAAGTAAAAAAGTTGCTAAAGTTATTATTGATTATGATCGCATTGATGTTACTAGTCAAAAACTTTATAACGAAATAAAAACAAATGCTCCTGAGTTATTCAGTCATTTTGTTACAAGTGATGAAGTTATAGATGTTACAAATGAATCACTTATGTTATTAGTTGATACGCAATCACCAAAAATTGCAATGAATGAAGTAGTGTTACAAAAATTTAGAAGAATTGCTGTTATTGACCATCACCGTAGTAGTGAAGATGCATTCGTTGATACAGTATTCTCATATGTTGAACCTTACGCTTCAAGTACTGTTGAGTTAGTAAGTGAAATGTTAAACTTCTATCAAAAAGAACGAGTAGAAATTTCTGGTTTTGAAGCTACTATAATGCTTGCTGGTGTGGTTGTAGATACAAACAATTTCACATTTAGATGTGGAACTAGAACATTTGAAGCTGCCGCTAACCTTCGTGAGTATGGCGCTGATATGATTGAAATTAGACGTCTACTTCGTAATGAATTAGAATTACAATTATCTTTAGCTAAATATGTTCAATTAAGTGAAATTATTTTAGATAACTTTGCTGTTACAGTAGTTGATGAGAAAGAAATAATTACTGATAGAACAATGTTAGCAAAAATTGCTGAACAACTTTTAAATATTGAAGGTATGGAAGCTGCATTTGCAATTGCGCATATTTCTGATGGCCTAAGACATGGTGTAGCGATAAGTGCTCGTAGTTATAAGAGTGTTAACGTACAATTAATTATGGAAGAAATGGGTGGTGGAGGTCACTTAAATAGTGCTGCTACTCAAATATATGATGTAAGTTGTAATGAAGTTAAAGAACAATTAGTCGCAATCTTAAAACGCGACTTCGAAATAGGAGATGAATTTATGAAAGTTATTTTATTAGAAGATGTTAAAGGTAGAGGAGTTAAAAACCAAGTTATCGATGTAGCCGTTGGATTTGGTAACTACTTAATCTCTAACAAAAAAGGTGTTTTAGCTACTGATGAGGCTTTAGCTAAACTTAAAGAAGATTTGCATCAAGCTCAAGTAGAAGCTGAAGAACAAAAGAAAATGATGCAAAAAATCAAAGAAGAAATTGAAGAAAAATGTGTTAATATTTACATTAAAATTGGTACTGATGGAAAATTATTCGGTCATGTTACTACAAAACAAATCGTTGAAGAATTTGAAGCGCAAACTGGCATTAGACTTGATAAACGTAAAGTATCTTTACCAGTTGAAATTAATGCATTAGGTGTTTATATTGCTGTAGTAGATTTACATAAAGAGGTTAAAGCAAACCTTGAAATTAATGTATTAGAAAAATAGTTAGACTTTAGGAGAGTGATATCATGGCTCAAAATGTTCCTTACAATTTAGAAGCAGAACAAGCGATACTAGGGTGCGTATTGATTGAGAATGAAATTATGACTGCACTTTCTGATGAAATGAAGGTTCAAGATTTTTATGATCGTCGTCATCAAATCATTTTCTCTGCTATGTTAAATATTTGTAAGAGTCAAATGCAAATTGACTTTACAACTTTAATTGCTGAATTACAAACAAAAAATCAATTAATCGAAGCTGGTGGTGCAGTTTATTTATCAAGCTTAATTGACGCTGTCTATACAACTGCAAATATTAGTGACTATATTCAAATAGTACAAGACGCAGCTTTAAAAAGAAATGTAATTGCTGCCGCTACAAGTATTGCTGAAGCTGGTTATAATGCTAATTATGATTCTGCTGGTTATATTGATTATGCGGAAAGATTACTTTTAGATTTAGCTAAACGTAGAAGAACTGAAGGATTTGTTCCAATTGAAACAGTTTTAGAAAATGTAAAAAATATTATGTTAGCTAACCGTGCTAGAGATGGTGAACTTACAGGTTTATCTACTGGATTTGAAAAATTAGATGAAATAACATTAGGATTACAAAAAGATAACTTAATTATTTTAGCCGCACGTCCTGCAATGGGTAAGAGTGCCTTTGCCATGAATATAGCGATTAATGCTGCTACTAATAATGTAAAAGAGACAGGAGAACCAATTAGTGTTGCATTATTCTCACTGGAAATGAGTCAAGAACAAATTGTGCAAAGAATGACTGCTGCACAAGCTAGAGTTAACTTAACTAATATTCAAAAAGGTACATTAACTCAAAAAGAAATGTTATTAGTTGAATCTGCTAATGATGACTTAGCTGCTTTAAATGTTTACTTCTGTGACCAAGGAACTGTAACTGTTGCTGATATCAGAGCTAAATGTCGTAAACAAAAAGCAAGTGGTGGATTAGATTTAGTTATTATCGACTACTTACAATTAATTAATGGTTCTTCTAAAGGTGGAAACCGTCAAGAAGAAGTAGGTAATATCTCTCGTAGCCTAAAACAAATGGCCAGGGAATTAGGAGTTCCTGTTATTGCATTATCACAAGTATCTCGTAAATTAGAAGACCGTGAAGACAAACGTCCTAACATGTCAGATTTACGTGAATCAGGATCAATCGAACAAGATGCCGATATCATCATGTTCTTATACCGTGAAGGTTATTATAATAAAAATACTGAAAAAGTATCAAACTTAACTGAACTTATCATTGCGAAAAACCGTGGTGGGGTTACAGGTACATTAGAATTCTTATTCCAAGGGGAATATCAATTATTTACAACATATATAGGAAATTAATTAGAGGTTTTAAACATGTTAAAAAGATTAGAAAATTATGCTTTAAGATATAATGAAATCAATGAAGAATTAATGAAACCAGAAATTTGTATGGACATTAAGAAAATGACAGCTTTATCTAAAGAACAACGTTCAATTGCTAAAATTGTTGAATGTTATACTGAATATAAAAGATGTCTAGAAAGCATTGAAGATTTAAAAGAAATGAGAAAAGACCCTGATCCAGAATTAGCTGAAATGGCTGAAATGGAATTAGAGGAAACAAAGAGTAGGGTAGTACAATTAGAAGAAGAAATTAAAGTTTTACTTTTACCAAAAGATCCTAACGATGATAAAAACGTTATTGTTGAAATTCGTGGTGCCGCTGGTGGAGATGAAGCTAATATTTTTGCTGGTGATTTATATAGAATGTATGCAAGATATGCTGAATCTAAAGGCTGGAAAGTAGAAGTATTAGACGCTATGGATAGTGAAATGGGAGGATTCTCTCAAATCGAATTTAAAATTAGTGGAGACTCTGTTTATTCATTCTTAAAATATGAATCAGGAGCACACCGTGTTCAACGTATCCCAGTAACTGAAGCGAATGGACGTATCCAAACATCTACAGCTACTGTATTAGTAATGCCTGAGGCTGAAGATATCGAATTTGATTTAGATATGAATGATTTACGTATTGATACATTCTGTTCAAGTGGACCTGGTGGTCAATCAGTAAATACTACTAAATCAGCTGTACGTGTTACACATATTCCAACAGGTATTGCTGTTGCATCACAAGTTCATAAATCACAACACGAAAATAAAGCTGCAGCTATTCAATTAATTAGAACACGTTTATACAATCAATTATTAGAAGAACAAGCTGCTAAAGATGGTCAAACACGTCAAGCATTAATTGGTCGTGGTGATCGTAGTGAGAAAATTAGAACTTATAACTATCCTCAAAACCGTGTAACAGATCATAGAATTGGCTTTACAATTCAAAGATTAGACGCAATTATTGAAGGTAAATTAGACTTAGTAATTAATGAGTTAATCGCTGAAGACCAAAAACGTAAATTATCTGGAGAAAAAGAAGATTAATATAAAAAAGTATTTTTTGTAAGGGGTGATGTTGTGGCCATTACGACATTTGTACGTAAAGAGAAAAAATATTTAATATCGGAAGAACAAAGAGAAAAGTTATTAGAGATTTTACCTAAATACATGGTCTATGATGCTTATTGTCAAAATGGTAATAAGTACACTGTAAATAACGTCTACTTTGATACGCCTACTTATAACGTTATTAGATATTCTTTATCTAAACCTACTTACAAAGCAAAATTAAGAATCAGAAGTTATATAACCGAAGCTATAGATTCTAGTGTAGTTTTCTTAGAAATGAAGAAAAAATACATGGGTGTTGTAAACAAAAGGAGAATAGTTGGTAATCTAAAAGATGTTGAAACTTTTATAAATACTAGAACTAGACCTAAGGTTTTATCACCACAACAAAAACAAATATTTGATGAAATAGAATATGTATTAGATGTAGAAGATGTCAAACCAGCTGTGTATTTAAGCTATATAAGAACCGCTTTATTTGATCGAAACGATAAAGATGTCAGAGTGACAATTGATGAAGATATAATAGCTAGAACAACAGAAGTTAGTTTAAGAGAAAAACGCTATGGTACGCCACTTTTACCACAGGGTTACTATTTAATGGAAATAAAAGTTCATGGAGCTTTTCCACTTTGGTTAGCTAATATATTAACTGAATTAAATATTCATCCAACCTCATATTCAAAATACGGCAATTTTTATTTAAAAAAAGTAAAGGAGAGAATTTCGAATGAATAAACTGATACTTTCATTAGGAAACATTTTTGAGATCGATTCGATCAACCAAGAAATTAATTTAACATTAGAGGCAGCTATCTTAGTTACATTAGTTTCATTAGCTCTAGGGGTATTCTTAAGCTTAATTTATTTATTTACCCATCGTAAAAGTGGTTATATGCCAAGTATGCCTACTACACTAATCGTCTTACCAGTAGTTGTATCAACTGTAATTATGTTAGTAGGGACAAACTATGCGAGTGCATTTGCATTAGCTGGTGTATTCACATTAATTAGATTCCGTTCAGAACCTGGTGATCCAAAAGATATCTCTTATATCTTCGCAATTGTTTCTGCGGGATTATGTTGCGGTATGGGATTTGTCTTATACGCAGTAGCGATTTGTGTATTATTAGGAATTATTTTATTAGTTTTATATTTTATTAAATATGGTGAAGTTAAAAAAACAGATTTAAAATTAAAAGTATTAATTCCTGAAGATTTAAATTTTGAACATGCATTTGATGATATTTTTACTAAATATAATGTAAAAGCTGCTTTAGATAAAGTTAAAACAGCTGACTTTGGGACTATTTATGAACTTATTTATAGATTAAATGTTCCTTCAGATTTCAAACAAAAAGAATTTATTGATGAATTAAGAACTAGAAATGGTAACTTAAATATCATCTTAACTTTAACTGATAACCTATATACAAAGAATTCATAGTTCAGCAAAATTGCTGAACTTTTCTTTTTATATATACCTATTTAGCAATTCTTCTATACAAATACTTTCAAGTTTAGAGATATGACTTATCTTTTTGCCAATATCTTTAATACTAGATCCAATATTATATAATTCGCTATCGATAATAATAAATCTATCATGATAAATATTTGTTCTAATAACATTTAAAGTGTGATTGGTTTGAAATAAAGATATTTCTCTATTAGAAAGTGGTGTATGAGAAGCAATATAAATACTAATATCAACATTTATATCCGTCATCATTTCTAATACTGAATAATCTAAATATGAATCAATTATAATTATTCTATTAGTAGCTTTTTTAAATAAATTTTTAATAAAAGAATAACCTTCATATAACTGTCCATCATAAAAGATTTTATCTTTAAAGTATGTAGTAGAAGTGATTGTGTTTAATCTTAATTCAAAATTATCCATTCTTGTATTCATTGATTCGATAATATTATTTATTTTGATAATATTATCAGAATGAGCTAAACATCGTGTTTCATTAATAGCATGTCCGTATAGTAAATATTGTTTTAAAATAGTACTTGCCCATTTTCTAAACAAAATTCCTCTTTTTGAGTTAACTCGATATCCAATAGATATAATCATATCTAAGTTATATATTTTTATCTTTCTTTTTATTGCTCTTTCTCCTTCAAAACGAACTATTTCCATTTTGGAAATTGTTGAATTATCTAACTCATATGATGATAAAATGTGTTTAACATGCTTATTAATTGCCGGAACGTTGACATCAAATAATTCTGCAATTTGTGTTTGTGTTAACCAAACAGTTTCTTCATTTGGACTAACATTAACATCTAAGCTAAAATCCCCATCTTCAAATTTAATTATTTCATAATTTATTTTTTCTATATTTGTCATTATTTTACACCTCATCTTTATAGTTACAAAATGAAATGAAATTACTATAATTAAATTATTTTAATATTATTATCAGAATGAGCTAAGCATCTATTTTCATTAATAGCATGTCCGTACAGTAGATATTGTTTTAATATTGAGTTTGCCCAGCGTCTAAACAATATACCGCGTTTTGATTTTACTCTGTAACCAACAGCTAAAATCATATCTAAGTTATAAAATTTAACATTGTATTTTTTTCCGTCAAAAGCAGTATGCTCAAAAAATGAGCAAACTGAATTTTCATTAAGTTCTAAATCTCTAAATATGTTTGAGATATGTCGTGTTATTGTTTTTCTGTCTTTTTCATATAATTCTGCAATTTGTGCTTGTGATAACCATACTGTCTCTTCACTTGGACTTACATTAACATCTAAACTAAAATTTTCATCTTCAAATTTAATCAATTCATAATTTATTTTTTCTATATTTGTCATTATTTTACACCTCATCTTTATAGTTACAAAATGAAATTACTAAATATATATAAACGGTAAAATAAAAATCGACACCATAATAAACTGGTTCCAATGTCAAGGACAGTTTGTGGACAAATTAATAAAATTTAATAATTAGAATAATATACCATTGTTTCAAGTCTAGAAATGATGGTATTTTTCTATTTTTAAGCATAGTAAAAAACAAGAGCATTAACTC
>JBGVOE010000068.1:0-22192 GCA_045126355.1 Anaeroplasmataceae bacterium
ATCCTAACCTAATTCAGCCTCGATGAGGTTTTTTTAGGTTAATCTTTTTTGTCAAAGATCATTAACATTTCATCCATTATTATTTGGATGATTTTTTAATAGTATCAAATTTCAATTTTTCATAAATTATTTGACACTACCCTAAATTATAACAAAAAAGAGCTAGATTTAAAAGATTATATATGCTCTTAATATAAAATATCAAAAAATTCTTTCAATCTTCACTTTTACTTATATTAACTAAAATTCCCATCATTATAAAGTTCATTATCAAACTTGATCCACCATAAGAAAGGAATGGTAATGTAACACCTGTAACTGGTAAAAGTCCAATTACAACACCAATATTAATAAAAAACTGAATAAAAATACTTAAGATAATTCCGCTTGCTAGATAAGTTTGAAATAAAGTTTTAGCTTTTATTGCTATTAAAATTCCATAATAAAATAATAAGATAAATAAAACAATTATAAATACTCCACCAATAAATCCTAATTCTTCTACAATTATTGCGAAGATAAAATCTGTTTGTGGTTCAGGAAGAAAATAATACTTTTGAAAGCTTTTAAATAAGCCTCTTCCAAAAAATCCATTAGGACTTATCGCGTATAGTGACTGAATGATTTGAAATCCTGAACCTAATGGATCATCGTATGGGTCTAAATAAGCAAAAATTCTTTCTAATCTATATGGAGCTGATAATATTAAAGCTACAAATCCCATAACACCAATTAATATAGCAATAAACGTATATCTTTTTTTTATTCCTGATATTAAAATCATTGATAATATAGTTAATGTTAATATAAATCCAGTTCCAAAATCAGGCTCTAACATTATAAGTAAAAACACTAATAGAACAATAAATAATATCGGTATTAAAGTTTTTAAATTTGATATTTCTTCTTTATTTTTTTCTAAATAATTTGCTGTAAAAATAATTAACGCGAGCTTTGCAAACTCAGATGGTTGAATTGAAATATCTCCAAATCCAATCCAACTTCTCGCTCCTCCTCTTACAATTCCAATTCCTGGTATTAAGACTATTACTAATAATACTAACGATATTATCATTATTATATTTCTATACTTTTGATAAAGATTTGAATCAATTTTAATAACAATAAAAAAAATTGATAATCCAATAAGAAAAAAGATAAGTTGTCTAATTAAAAAGTACTTATCATTTCCCATCTTATATCCAGCCCAAATCATTGATGAACTATATACCATTAAAACTCCTATTATCGATAAAACCATAAAAGCTATTGTTAATCTTTTCTTCAAATAATACCACCAATTAAGTCTATGAAAAAACACCCTATTATATTAATAGAGTGTCAAATTTAACTTATTTGTATTTTTTTATTGTAGTAAATCCTCTTCCACTTACTTCACTAACCTTATTTACAACAATAAATGCGCCAGCATCTAAAGCATAAATTTGTTCTTTAATTTTATTTAATTCACGAATATCTACAACTGTTAAAATAGTATCGATTTCATGATTTAAATAACCAGTTTTACTATGAAGGTATGTAAGAGTTCTATCATATTCATTAATAATTAAATTTCTTACTTCTTCTTGCTTATTAGAAATAATTAATAACTCTACCTTACTCTTTCCTGCTAACATTACTTTATCAATTGTAAATGAATAAACTAAAGCTAATACAATACCAAAGATAAAGTTTTCTAAACCTGCAGAAGGTGCTTGAGTAAACATAACTACAGTGTCTAAAATCAATAAATATGCCCCAATTGATGCAATTTTACAATATTTATGAATAATCAAACCTACTGTATCCATTCCACCTGTACTAGCATTAGCCCTCATAATAAGACCTAACCCTGTACCGATAATAATACCAGCAACTATTATTTGTAACCAAGGATCATTAATTGAAACAAAACTAAGATCAAATAATCCAAAAAACCATAAACAGATTGGATATATAATTGATGAAGCTAATGTTTGAGCCGCTAATTCTTTCCCTAAAATTAAGAAACCTGCGATAAAGATTACGAATGTAAAAATAGCAACTAACAATGTTGAATCAATATCATATGTTCTAGCTAAAAATAATGATAAACCAGTCACACCACCAGTAACAATTTGATTAGGTTCAATAATTGCTTTAATACCAAATGAATATAAGATATTTCCTAATAATATTAATCCAAAATATTTTAAATACTTTAAAACTTTTTGTTTATTCACTCTTAATACCCCCTGTTATGTCTATTTTCATCGTGATAATAGTTTTTAAAGAATTCACGTTTAAAATCTAATAAGCGGTCTTCTTTAATTGCTTCACGAATTTGTGACATAAGATTTTTTAAGAAGTATAAATTATGATAAGTTAATAATCTAGCTCCTAATATTTCTTCAGCATGAATTAAATGACGAAGGTAACTACGATTAAACTTTTTACAAACATAGCAATCACAGTTTGGATCAAGAGGGCCTAAATCTGTTGCATATTTTTTACCTTTCATAACAAGTCTTCCTTCGCTAGTCATCGCAGCACCATGGCGTGCAATACGAGTAGCGTGAACACAGTCAAACATATCAATACCATTAATTGAACCCATCACTAAATCATCAGGCTCACCGACACCCATTAAATAACGAGCTTTGCCTTCAGGCATTACAGTTTTTAAGTACTCTAACATTTCATACATTTCTTCTTTGCTTTCACCAACGCTTAATCCACCAATAGAATAACCTGGGAAATTGATTTTTTCTAATTCATCAATACAGAATTTTCTTAATTCTTTAAATGGACCACCTTGAACAATTCCAAATAAAGATTGTGTATCAATATTAGTGTGATGAACTTTACAACGTTCTGCCCATCTAATTGTTCTTTTTACACTATCTAACATATAGTCGTATGAAGCGTGAAATGGAGGACATTCATCTAACACCATGATAATATCAGCGCCTAAATTATGTTGAATATCAATACTTTTTTCTGGTGTTAAAAATAATTTTTCACCACTTTTATGATGACGGAATGTAACACCTTCTTCAGTGATTTTTCTTATTTTAGATAAACTAAAAACTTGAAATCCTCCAGAATCAGTTAAAAGGGCACCATCCCAATTCATAAAACCTCTAATACCACCATTTAATTTTACAATTTCATCACCTGGTTCTAACCATAAGTGATAAGTATTGCCTAAAATTAAACCTTGGCTAATTTCTTTAACTTCTTCTGGAATTAAAGTTTTAACATTAGCTTTTGTTCCTACAGGCATAAAAATCGGTGTTTCAAAATCACCATGTGGTGTGTGTAAAATCCCGTACCTAGCGCCAGATTGGGCACAAGTGTGTATTAATTCATACCATACAGCATCTTTCATAATCTTCTCTCCTACTTAATAAACATACTATCACCAAACGAGAAGAAACGATATTCGTTTTTAATCGCTTCGTTATAGGCGTTTAAAATAATTTCTTTACTAGCAAACGCACTAACTAACATTACTAAAGTTGATTTTGGTAAATGGAAATTAGTAATTTGAGCATTTACAACTTTAAATTTATAACCTGGATAAATAAATATTTCTGTATTATCATGACATTCTTTAAAAGAATTAGTTTCAACATCAAAAGCACTTTCTAAAGTTCTTGTTGAAGTTGTTCCTACAGCAACAATTCTTTTACCATCTTTAATCCCTTGATTTAAAATATCAGCTACTTCTTGTGTAATAAAATACTCCTCACTATGCATCTTATGATTAGTAACATCATCAACATTTACAGGTCTAAAAGTTCCTAATCCGATATGAAGTGTAACATAACAAATCGTAACACCTTTCTTTTTTAATTCTTCTAATAAAGTAGGTGTAAAATGAAGTCCTGCAGTAGGTGCGGCACTACTTCCATGGTTTTTAGCGTAGACTGTTTGATAACGGTCTTTATCACCTAACTTTTCATGAATGTAAGGTGGAAGTGGCATTGAACCAATCTTATCTAATATTTCAAGTAATACACCATCGTAGATAAATTCAAAATGACAAATCCCTTCATCAAAAGTATCAACACATTTTACTCGTAATAATCCATCATCAAATGAAACAATATCACCTACATGAATTCTACGTGCTGGTCTTACTAAACATTCATAAACATCATCATGTAAATTTTTAAGTATTAATAATTCTATTTTTGCTCCCGTTGCTTCCTTAACACCATAAATTCGAGCTGGAATAACCTTCGTATTATTTAAGACTAAAATATCATTTTCATTTAAATAATTAACGATATTATAAAATCTTTCATGCGTAATTTCTCCAGTTTCTTTATCTAAAACTAATAGTTTAGATTCACTACGATTTAGGATAGGTGTTTGAGCAATTAACTCTTCAGGTAAGTTAAAATCAAAATCACTAGTTTTCATATTTAAAAAGTCCTTCATTAAATTTTATATTAAGTAGTTTAAAAGTTTTCTCAGTAACTACTCTTCCACGAGGAGTACGATTTACATACCCTTCTTGAAGTAAGTATGGTTCATAAACATCTTCAATTGTAGATGATTCTTCACTAATTGTAGCGGCTATTGTTTCTAACCCTACAGGACCACCTTTAAATTTTTCAGCAATCGCACGTAAATAACGATAGTCTGTATAATCTAGGCCATTTGGGTCAATATGTAATTTATCTAAAGATGATGATGTAATAGCCTTTGTAATATTACCATCACCTAAAACCATCGCAAAGTCTCTAACTCTTCTAAATAAGCGGTTGGCGATACGTGGAGTACCCCTACTTCTTCTTGCTAATTCTACTGCGGCATCAGTATCGATATTAACTTGATAAACATTAGCTGTACGAGTAACAATCTTATATAACTCTTCTACAGTATAATATTCTAATCGTTCAACAACACCAAATCGATCACGTAGTGGCGCACTTAAATCACCAAAACGAGTTGTAGCTCCTACAAGCGTAAATGGTGGAAGGTCAACACGAATACTACGCGTATTTCCATCTTTACCAATCATAATATCAAGTACATAGTCTTCCATAGCTGAATATAATACTTCTTCAATATTTCTTGGTATACGATGAATTTCATCAATAAATAATACATCACCTGGTTCTAATTGAGTTAATACCGCGGCTAAATCACCACTACGTTCAATTGAAGGACCAGATACATAACGAATATTTGTACCTAACTCATTAGCTATAATTTGCGCTAAAGTTGTTTTACCTAATCCTGGAGGACCATATAATAAAACATGATCTAATGATTCATTACGTAAAAGTGCGGCTTTGATATATACTTCAAGTTTACCTTTAACTTCTTCTTGACCAACATAGTCAACTAAACGAAGCGGTCTTAAAGAAATATCATCATCTTCATTAACTTTATTAGCATCAATAATACGTTCACTCATCATTTACCCTCCTTATAGTTTTGATAATAATTTTAAAGCTTGTTTGATAATTTCATTTTGAGCTAATGAACTATCAATCTTACCAATAACTTTATTAACTTCTTTTTTGCTATATCCTAAAGCAATCAATGCTTCAACACAATCATCTAAGTCATCTTTCGCCAATAAAGAAGCTTCAAAATCAATCTTACCTCTTAAATCTAAGATGATTTGTTGAGCTGCCTTAGGACCAATACCAGGGAACTTTTGCATATAAGCTACATCCCCATTAGCTATAGCTTCTTTAATTTCATCAACACTACTTGCGGCCATAATAGGTAGTGATGTCTTAGGACCAATTCCTGTAACAGAAATCAATTTTAAAAATAATTCTTTCTCTTCAAAGGTAGAAAAACCATATAAATCAATTGAATCCTCACGGACAGCTTGATAAACCCAAATTGTACAATAGTCATTTACTTTATAGTTGTATGGATTTGGTACATAGATTAAATAACCAACACCACTATTATCTAAAACAACATATTTTGGCGTAACCTTTGTTAACATCCCACTTAAATATTCATACATACCTATCAAGCTCCTTTAAAAATTAATTCTAAAATATATTATAACATTTATAAATATATTTTCCTACACAATATTATCATAAACACTACTATTTTTCAAAAAGAAAAATTAAAAAAGGGTAAAAAGAAAAAAATCTAGTAAAATTAACTAGATCTTCTTAATGTATTTTTCATCGATTTTAGGAATAACATTACCATAATAAGGAATCTTACTTTTAATAACAGTATTATTATCTTCGATAACTTTATTTGCTGTCTCTTCTTTTCTTAAAATAGGTACCTCTTCATCTATAACCTTACTATCTTCAGCAATATTTTCTTCCATCTTAACTACATCTAAAGTAACACTTTCTTCTTTAACTACTTCATCTTTATTTTTCGTTTCCTTAAAATCAGTATTAAGCGTAGGATAATAATCACTAATAAAACTCTCTGTTTCTTCTAAAACTTCCATAATCGGTTTAGTTAAAAATGGAATTTTAAGTTTCATTCCAGGCTTTAAATTTTTAAAATCTGTTATATGAAGATTATTAGAAGTAATATCAGATAATTCACACTGATAATTATCCGCTATCATCTTAATAGTCTCACCACTTCTAACAATATGTAAGATCAAATAATCACTCTTCTCTTTGTAAAATAATCAAATCTTTATCATTACAGTATATGATTTTAAGAGAAAAAACTTTACATAAATATTTAAAAGTTTCAAAATTAAAAAAACTGATGTGAGTAGTATCCCTTAGATACCACCAGTTAATGTCAAATACATCACGTGGAGTAAACTGTGTTCTAATAATAATTTTACCATTTGGATTAAGTAGATTTAAAAGATTATTTAAAACTTCTTTAGGTTCCTTTAAATGTTCAATTACTTCTTCTAAAATAATGGCGTCATATAGGTGTTTTTCGTATTTTACATCAGAATGAAAATATAGGTCATAACCAATAGTTTCATAACCATTTTTATTTAAAATATTTACTAACACTTTTCCATATCCACAACCAAAATCCAAATTCGTTTTTCCCAAATAATCTTTAATCGAATTATAAAATTTCTCCTGATAATTATAGTAACCCGCATTATCATCATTATCGTGTTTTAAGTAACGTTCATATTCACTTTTACTATCTAAAAAATAACTTTCATCTTTAGATAAAAATCCACAAACTGGACAAAAATCGTATTCAAGCTTACTAATTGTCTTTTTTACTGTATTATTACCACAAATTTTACACATTTTTTCAACTCCTTGTTTGTATCTTTATCAAAAATATTATATAATAGTTTTGATATAAACGAAAGGAAAAGATTTTTATGAGTAAAGTTAATAAGAAAAAGAACTATAACTCAATATCTCATAACAACGGTTCAAATCACAGTACAGAACCTTCTTTTGCTTTCGATGAAAGAACTAAGGATTTATTTGAATCGATTTATAACACAATTAATAAACTAAGTGTTCCTACAAACCATACTTATACAAAAGAAACACTTATTGAGTTATTAGAATCTTTGATGGATAAAAATGAATTATTAAAAGATGAATACAAAAATAAATTCCTAGAAGCAACTATAAAAAATGATGATTTATATAATCAGTTTGAAAAAACAATTAAAGAAAATGATGAAAATTATCGTATGGAACTATTTAGTTTCGACTTAAAACTTGAAGAACAATTAAATCAAATTAATGATAATTTACATAATTTCCAACAAGACGCAATCGCTAGATATAAAATTGAGGAAAATAAATTTTTACCAAAAACAAAATTTTTAAGTTCAAACAAAAAAATATATAAAGATGAATATATAAAAATCATCACAGAAATAAACCACGATCGTATTTTAGCAAATCAAAAATACATATCAATAGCAAACGATCTATCAAGTATCAATGAACAACAACAATTAAAATTTAAACATAGTATTGAAAGTGCAATTGAAAAAAATACTACTGATAAAAATAGGTTTACTGAAGAAGCTGATATAAAAATATTAGATTTAAAGAAAATCATAGATGATAATGAAATTGCAAAAAAACAACAAATCAATAACACTGAAAGAAATATTATTCAAAATACTATTGAAGTAAATGATTTGATTACTAAACTATCAGATGATTATGCCAACAGATTAAAATACGCTTATATCCCTTATGAAATTAAACACAACAAATTAATTGATGAATTAGATGAAAATAACAAAACATATAATACTATCGAAGAAAATGTTTTAGTTGAATTTAAAACCCTATTACAACAAAACGATAATGAAATTGATGAATTACGTCTTAAGCATAAAGAGTTTGAAGAAAAATATTTAGAAGATTTAAAATCAATAAAGAAATTTTACAATTCTAAATACCAAAAAGATATTAATATTATTAACAAAAACATTGCTATTGCAACTAAAAAATACGCTTCTTCTTTAGCTAAAGAAGATAAGCTAATAGTAAAACGTTTAGTAAGCGAGAAAAAAGCTTATATCAAAAATTTAAACAATGAGAAAAAACAAGCAATAAAACAAATTAAAGACGAGTATTTTAAACGTGAATTATCTTTTATTGAAAGATTTGAACGATTAAGAACGAAAAAAAGTCAATGTGAAGCAGTCAAATCAAGCGCTATGAAAAACATTAACTATGAGCGTGTTTTTCATCATGAAAGAATTAATAGTGAAATCAAATTAGTAACGTTTGAAAAAGAATGTTATACAACAACAGACCATTATGAAGAAATCAAAGATATCTATAACAATAGACTTAAATGTTCAATCGAAAATGAACTTCTACATTTCAATATAAATGAAAAAGAATTAGAATGTTATACATCTGAAATAGACATTAAATATCAACAAGAAAAAATCATCGCTACTAAAGATTATAATATAAAATTATGTGATGCTGACTTAGTATACCAAGAAGAATCAACTAAAAACCGTATTAATTTCTATAATGTAAAAACAATGTTAAGTATTCAACGTGAAGGAATAATTAACGATTTTGAAGTATTATTTGCTAATGAGAAAATGAACTTTGAACAAATTAAAAACTTCTTCTACAATAACTGCGACAACATTCAATATGAATTATACAAAACATCTAATGAATCAATATCAAAAATTATTGATACTGAAGTAAATCAAGAACAAGAATTATCAGAACTTGAAAGACAATTCCAAAAAACAGTAACTACACAGCGTAAATCAGTTTTAAATAATGAAAAGATTAACGAAGAAAACACATTACAAGTACAACTGTATGAAAAACGTTTAGAAGTTGAAAAAGAAATAATTTTAGATACATATAATTTATATATTAATCTAATGCAAAATGTATTTGACTTTGAAAACTATTTAAATTCATATATCGAAGCACAATACAAGGATGAATTTGAAGCAAATAAAAAAGAATTTTTATTACTATTTTACTACCTTAGAAAACTTAAATTATGTTTAACTGATCAATATCACAATCAAGAAACTAAAATCATTAAAGAAAGAGCGGATTTTGAAGCAAGTATTAAATTCAAAAAACAAATCGATAATACAAAAAGAGATTATTTCGAATTTACTAATCATTTTAGAAATAGAAAAAATAAAACAATTCAAACTCTAAATTCATACCAAGAAACATTATCACTTTTCTTAGTAGCATTAAAAAATACTAAAGAAGATATTTTCAAAAAAAGAATACAACTATTTACAAAATTGTTAAAGAAAAAAGATGCAGAAAGTATCAAAAAAGAAATTAAGCAAGATAAAGTTAATCTACTTCTATTAAAAAAACAAATTGAAGCAAATAAACACAATATAAACAAAATGAAAAAACTTTCTTTAAAACAGGAAAAAGAAAGAAGCTTAAGAGAAAAACACTATAACAATAGATTCTTAAAAATTGAAAAACAAAGAAAAAATGAAGCAAAAGTTTATAACAACAGCCTTCTTCTAATTAATCAACAATATTTAAAATTAAAAAATAAGATTGATTATGTAAAAAAATATGTATCAAACTCTAAATTTCAATTTAAGAAAACAAAAGTTATTTCTTCTTATATTAACTATCTAAATAATTTAGTTGTGGAAGTTTCAAGAAAACAGTTTGAAAATCATTGTTTTAAAATAAATGAAGCTTTAATAACTCACTATAGTATTCAAAAAGATATCTATCACAAAAACTTTATAAGAAATTATAAGGAAATTCAAAAATCATATATCATTGAATTTAAAGAATATAAGACAAATAAACAAGCAATTATAAGTTCATACAAATCAAAAGTTGAAACTTTAAAAAAACAACAACTATATACTAAAAATAAACTTTTAATTGAACTTAGTAAGCTTAATAAGAAACACTTAATTAATTTTGAAAAATTCAATCAAACTATCAAAAATATTACTAGTAAAAAAGAATTTGAATTAGCTTGTCATGATGAAAATTATCAAATGTATGTAACTAAATATGAAGAAAAGAATACTGAAATCATTAACAAATATCTTGCTAAAATTAAAGAAATTAAGTTAGCATATAGCCAAATTCTTTCTGATATCGAAACTAGACACAACAAAACAAAGAAAAAAATTAATATACAACATAACAACAATCTATTACTTAAGAAAAATAATATAATAAATCTTGAAAACGAGCATAAAGAAAATATCAAAAAAACAATGATTAAGATTAAAAAAGTCAATCAAGAAGAAAAACATAATCATCAAAAGTATGAAGAAAGTAAAAAGATTAGTTATAAATTGTATTATCAAAACCAACACAATACTAGAAAAGAATTTACGCTCCAATTAAAAAGTATAGAAGAAAAATGTAATAAACGTATTAAGTTATTACAAAAAGAATTTAAGAAAAATTTCAAAAAAGAAAAAAATTAATAATATGAATAAAGGAGTTGTCAACAGACAACTCCTTAATTATTTTAAAATCCCATTTTTACTAATTCTTCACAAAGTGATGAATAAAACATATAAATCTTATCTCTTTTTTTCTTTTTAACCATAAAATCAATTATTTCAGTATGTGATATAGATTCATTAAACGCATTACCTCTATACTCTCCAAATATTGTTGAGTCTTGTGGTACAACACCATCAGAAATATAATCTTTTTCAAAATACCTTGAAAACATTAACGGAATACCCATAATGAAATCATCTTTACTTTTCTTCATTTCTGTAGAATAACTTTGACAATATACTTTTTGGCTAAAATTAATGATTTCTTCTTCTATTGAATTAATTCTTTTTAAATCTTGGCAAGCTTGATATGAGTCTGGATTTTTATCACCAAAAAGTTTGTACCAAAAGTTAATCCAAAAAGCGATAAACTTCGTTAAAAACTTAGGAAGCTTTAAGATGTTTGTGGCAATTGGTGATCCTTTATGCGGTGTACATAAGGTTGTTAAAGATGCAACATAATCTTCCATTCCTAAATTTTCTATCATATATTTCGAATCAAGACCACCTTTTGAATGTGCAATTATATTGACCTTACAAGCACCTTCAACCTCTAAGATTTTCAAAATTTCTTCCTTTAGTTGAATGGCGTTATTTAAAATACTACCAAAACCATCAATTTTTGCTTTATAAACAGTATAACCTTGAATTCTTAGTATTCGGTCAATCTCACCAAATGACTTTAAAAACTTAAAATCCTTTAAGGCGATTCCATGTACTAATATAATCGGATATTTAGTTTTCATATTAAAAATCACCTACCAATTTTAATTTTTAAAATTCTTCTAAATCTTTAAGTGATGGTAATGAGGAAATCGCACCTTTCTTACCACAAGCTAAAGCACCACATAAATTAGCTTTTTTCAAAATGTTTTTCATCACTTCTAAATTTATATCAGCTAACGTTAACTCGTCTAAATATCTTAAAACACAGGCATAAAAAGCATCTCCAGCTCCTGTTGTATCAATGGCTTTTATTTTAATAGAGTCTACTTTTAACTTAATATCTTTATACCTTAAATATGAGCCTCTGCTACCTAATGTAATAAATACTAACTGATCATCTCTAAACAACGAACTAATACTACTACAATCATCATTTCCTGTAAAAAGTTTAACTTCATCAATTGAAAATTTTAAAATATCTGCGTTTTTGATATACTCAGTATAAATTTGTTTAGCTACTTCAAATGAAGGGAAAATATCATCTCTAAAATTAACATCAAAACTAATTAATTTGTTTTCTTTTTTAGCTGTTTCAAAAATTTTAGTTGCAAGTCTTCTGCCCTCTTCTTCCCTTAACATTAAAGAACCAACATGAATAATATTAGCATCTTTTATAACAGAAAGTCTATCATAATTTATATGGTAGTCAGCTGTGTTTTGTCTAAAGAAACTAAAACTTCTTTCACCATTTAAATCATTTTCAACAAAAGCTAGTGTAGTATTGTGATAAGGGTCTTTATATAGATCTAGGTAATCATAATTTAATTTAGTACAAAAATCATATAAATAATTGCCTATTATATCATCACCAACACTACCAATAAATCCAACTTCCCCACCTAAATTTTTAATTCCGTAGCTTACATTTAAAGGAGCTCCACCTACAAAACGTTCATATTTAATATTAGCCCCATCATATTCGCCAATTAAATCAGCTAATATCTCTCCAATACATAAAACCATATATAGCCTCCCAAACTACTTAATGATAATACTATACTTATCTATTTCTTTTATAATTGAACTTCCACCTATTGAGAAAAATTCAATTCCTAAGTCATCATCTTTAGGATATACATTAGCGGTTAATGTCTTATATCCATCATTAATAAATACTTCAACACTACTTATATCTAAGAAGATATGTAATTTGAAACAACCATCTATCAAGTTAATATCAGTACTTCTTGTTGCAATATTTTCTTCTTCGCCTTTAATTACTATACCTGATTTACTTCTATCAATAATAACTGTAGATGATTCTTTATCATAATAAACTAAAGTTTCATTGGTAGTTCCTTTAAATAATTTAACTCCTGTCTTTAGTGAATCATTTACCTTTATAGTTAATTCTAATTCAATTGTATTACCACTTATATTATCTAATTTTAAAGATTCATTTTCTTTAATAACTATATTATTATAACTTACCTTTCCCGTACGATAATTATAAATTTCTCTAACTGGATTTTGATATAAGTGTCCATTTTTATAAGATAATTCTCTAGGTAAGGTAAACGCACCTACCCAGTTATCTTTACTAGTTACAAACTCACGTCCCCACATTTGCATCCAAGCGATTAATATAACTCTACCATCAGGCATTTTAGTTGTTTGTGCGGCATAAAAATCAAATCCACCATCTAAATCCATAAACTTATCATAAGTAAACTTACCACTAGTAAAATCAAAATCACCAACCATATAAATATTTGAACTAATGTTTTCAAAATTACTTTTATCAGTAGGTAAGTTTTGAGGAGAACTAATTAAAATACCCACTCCATCTACATATGCAAATGAAGGACATTCATAAACACCATCTAATTGATAAAAATTAACGTTATTAGGATTATCTGAGTTCATAACTTCTCCTACAAATTCCCAATTTAATAAGTCTAATGACTTAAACATAACGATATTTCCAAATGAAGCTTTTTTTGTTCCTAATATCATATAATAAATACCATCATGTAAAAATACATAAGGATCTCTAAAATCTATTTTCGAATATTTATCAGGTAACATCTCTTTCGATACAATAGGGTTAGTATCTACTTTAACATAGGTAATTCCATCTTCTGAAATCGCAGCACATTGTTGTTGAAGATCATCCGCTACTCCTGTATAAAATAAATAATGCTTACCATCTTTAACAACAGCTGATCCACTAAAAGCACCTAAGTCTTTATCATAAACCTCACCTGGTGCTAGGGCAACTGGATGTAACTCCCACTTAATAAAATCAGTTGATGTATAATGTCCCCAGTGCATTGGACCCCAGTTTGGTTTATATGGGTAAAATTGGAAAAATAAATGAATTTTATCATTATAAAAACTAAAACCATTTGGATCATTTACCCAACCTATTGGTGATACAGCATGATATGTAGGTTGATACTTTTTATCTACAGTATTTAAATTATCATTAATATATTTATTTGCCATCATAACTTTATCCATAAAAAACACTCCATTTTTATCTTTACAACTTCATAATACGACTAATTTAGAAAATAGTCAATTAAATTAAAACTCCCATATATTTTTTAAAAATATATGAGAGAATTATTATTTATTCATTTTATTATATAAATCACATATTTGTTCAACACAAAGTGAAATGCCAATAGATGAGTTGATAGAAAGTGTATAATTTTTTAAATCATTCCATTTTTTACCAGTAAGAATCTTATAGTATGAAGAACGAATATAATCAGATTTTTTTACATTTTCAAAAGCCTCTTCCACATCATCATTATACATTTTCATAATATTATTAACTCTTAATTCAAATGGTGCGTGAATAAAGATATTAATTGTATTTTCATAATCTTTTAAAACATAATCTGAAGCTCTACCTACTATAACACAAGCACCATTATCAGCGATTTTTCTGATAATCTCTTCTTGAGCAATAATAGCCTTTTTCATAGCATCAGTACTAAAATATAAATCACAAAATAAAGTTGGTGCCATAATATTCATATTCGAAATAAACTCGTTATCTAAGCCACTTTCTTTAGCGGCAAGGGCAATCATTTCTTTACAATAAAACGGTATATTTAACCTTTCTGCAACTAATCTACCAATCTCATTTCCCATCGAACCATGTTCTCTTGAAATTGTAATAATCATCCCTGGTTTTGCTTCTTTTATTTCATCTACAGTAACAACTTCTTTCCTATTGTTATTGTTTAATTTTTTAAAGAAAGTAACAGTAAGAATTAATACAACAAAGATAGAAATAAAGTCTGAAATTGGTGCGGCATATAAAATTCCATTAATACCACTTCCAATCTCTTTCTTTTCTAAAATGCTAGATAAAATAATAACAACGGGTGTAAAACATACAATATCTCTAATCAAAGATGCAACAACAGCTCTAATTGATTTACCAATTGATTGGAAGAATACCGCAGTTAATTTAACTAAACAAGTAATTGTCATTAAAGATAAATAAATTCTAAATGATTTAACCGCAAACTCTTGATATAAAGCTTCTCCACTACCAAAAATACTAATAACAAACTCTGGGAAAAATTGGATTATTAATGTTGATGTTATTGAAACTATTAATGTCAAAATTAAAACTTTTTTATAAGCTTCCCTAACTCTATCAAACTTCTTCGCTCCAAAGTTATATCCAAATATCGGTTGCCCTCCTAAAACAATACCAGTAACAATACTATAAACAATTGTATATACTTTTGTTTGAATACTAAATACTGAAATCGGAATATCTTTTCCGTAAATTGATAAGTCTCCATATTTCGCTAATGTCATATTCGATACTACTGTTAAAACCGCAACAGAGATTTGCGTTACAAAAGTAGCTGAACCTAAAGTAATTACATTAGCAATAATTTTTTTATCTAATTTAAAACTTTCCTTACTTAACTTAAATGATTTAGGTTTTAAGAAATAAATAGCACACATAATAAATGATGAGACTTGTCCAATCGCTGTAGCCCAAGCCGCTCCAGCAATGCCCCAATCAAATACAAAAATAAATAAAGGATCTAATAGAATGTTTATAATAGCTCCAATTAACATCGCAATCATCGCATATCTAGGACTTCCATCAGCTCTAATCATACTATTTAAAACATTAAATAATAAGTAAAATGGAAAACACAATGAAATTATTTGAAAATACTCAACAGCCATATCAATTGTTTGATTTGAAGCACCAAATAAATTCATTAAAGGTGTAGCAAAAATCAAACATAAAATGCTTAAAACAATACTTATTATTGTTGTTACCAAAATTCCAGACCCAACACATTTATGGGCACTTTCTGTATCTTTTCTACCAGAACATATACTTAAATAAGATGCCGCCCCATCACCAATACACCACGCAAATGCATTTGCGATACAAATAACAGGAAATGATACTCCTGTTGCCGCATTTCCTAAAAATCCTAAACTACTATTTCCAATAAAAATTTGGTCTACAATATTATAAAATGCACTTATTAATAATCCCATAACACAAGGGATTGAAAATTTAAGCAATAATTTAGATATTTTTTCTTCACCTAAATATTTATTTTCCTCCATAAAAACCTCCTAGAAAAATAAAAAAACTACCATAATTTAACTAAAATATACTTATAGTAAACTATTATGGTAGTTTGTAGAAACATTCATCCGATTATGAATATATATAAGTTATTAATTTTTCCTAGAAGATAATATCATATTTACCACTTTATTGCAACAAATAATTATATTATGTCAAAAATATTTTAAATAGATGGATTTTTATTTAGAAATATTAATAATCCAATTTGCTCCTAATTCTTGTGAAAGTTTCTCTTTAACTAAAGATGTCACTTCTATTAAACTCTTCTTATTTAGATGAGATAGGTTTAAAATAAACTTACCATTATCATGATTATAAGAATAATTAAAACGGATTTTACCACTACAAAAATTATTAAATATATTTGCGTATGTTGTTGAATATAAATCAAAATACTCAACTGTTTTATTCCTATCATTTAAAGAATTAGAAAAACTTTCAAAAATTACATTTCTGTTATTTTCTACAAACCAATCACAAAAAGTCTTAATTTCTAATAATTTCATATCATTCATTTTCATACTCTATCTCCCTTAAAATGTTATTTTTCTTTTTTCACCTTAATTTTAATAAATACTATGTCCAAAAAAATGTACATCGTGTTATAATTTTAGTAGGTGATTTAAAATGTTTAATAAAAAAATGACACTTCTATATATTTTAGATATTTTAAGAGAATATTCAGATGAAAACCATTTATTAACTCAACAAAATATTATCGATAAACTTAAAGCAATTTATTTAATCGATATTGAAAGAAAAACAATTTCATCAACTATTGACCTTTTAATAGAATATGGTTATGACATAATCAAAAATCCTTCTGGTGGATATTATCTAAATGAAAGAGATTTTAATGAAAATGAAATTAAATATTTAATTGATGCCTTATATTCTTCTAAATCAATACCAGGGTCTGAAGCTAGAGAAATAAGTAAGAAATTATATTCTAAGTTATCTAAATATGAACAAAAAGATTATTCATATCTATATAAATCAACTGAGGTAAATAGAGTTGAAAATAAAGATGTATTTTTAAATATTGAACTAATTAATGAAGCAATAAAACAAAGAAAAAAGATTACTTTTGAATATTTATCATACGATGAAAACGGAAAACTATCTACACGAAGAAAAGGTTATAAATACAAAGTATCACCATATTTCTTAATTAATAACTTTAATAAATATTATTTGTTATGTAATATCGACCGATTTGATAATCACGCGAACTTTCGAGTTGAATATATGACAAATATAAATATATTCGATGAAGATATAAAACCATATAAAGACGTTATAACACTTGGAGAAAAATTTGATATTACCAAACATATAAACGATCATATTTATATGTTTGGTGGTAAACTTATAACAGCTCAAATCGAAATTTTAAATAAATCAGCTATCACTTATGTAATAGACTGGTTTGGAAATAATGCAAGAATTTATAAAGATAATGATACTATTTATGCCTATATTAAATCAGATGATAAAGCCTTCTTCTTCTGGGCACTACAATATCAAGAACATATAAAAGTAATATCACCAGAGGAAATGGTAAATAAAATTGTAGAAACTATGGAAGAAAATCTAAAAAAATATAGGAAATAAATACTACCATTTAAATTATGATAATGTTATTATTAAATAAAGGAAGTAAAAAAGGAGTAAAATATTATGAATTATTGGGAAAGATTAATTGATGTTTATGAATCATGGGATTTTGATTCTTTATGTGATGAAGCATATGACCTATCTTGCGCTGTTAGAGACGATATCAGAAGAAACTGTAATGTAAGAGAACCATTATATGCCGCTATAATGGTAGGTGTATATTTTATGGACGCAGATGGATTTGCTGATGGTGCTGAAGTATCTTTATTTAGAAATTTATTTGAAAATCAACCAATAGATTTAGGTGGAGATCGTTTCTTAGCTGAATATAGGCGTTATAACTGGCAACCATGGGTAGAATCATATTTAAGAAACTGTTCTAAGAGTGCTTTAGAAGCAGCATTAAGATTTGGAATGGTAATCTGTGCATCAGATGGCTTTATCCGTGATGAAGAAAGAGAAAGAATTCTTAGCTGGACATAATGAAAAACGCTACTAACTTTATTTTGTTAGTAGCATTTTTTTATTTTATTATTAAATCATTTCCTGTAGCTATCTTATAATTATCTTTAATTAATTGTTCTATCTTAACGCTATAAGGAATTACAATATATTTATGTTTTTTACTATTATAAGCATCTTCTACATTAGCTTTAATCAAAGACTTTATTGAAGATATTACCAAATATGGTCTTGTTATGCCTAGCATTTTTATTGAAAATATCGTAGCGTTTGTAATAAATCCTTTTTTAATATTTTGATAATCTACTTCTTTTATAACACCTAATATATTTCTTACTATAATTTTGTTACTGTCAATTTTAAACCATTCGATATTACTCAAACAATAAAGAAAATAAAATAGAAAGATTAAAAAAAGTAAAGAATATATAATTATCCAAATAATATTTCCACTATCAATAATTACAAATAATCCTATTAGAGAAAACATTAAAACAATACTAGTAAATAAGCAATTCCAAATAGAATGTTTTATATTATTTATAGTCATTTTAACCTCTCCTTTACTATATATCGAATACATTTTCTATATGTTTAGGTAATTCTCCTACCTTGATAAAACGAGCATTAACGCACTTCGCTTGTAAAATTATAAGTGATTTAGCATTGTTATTCCCACCTCTATAAGTAACTAAAGAAATAACAACATTATGTTTTAATTTTGAAATAATCTCTCTACTTTCACGTAAGGAATACTTACGATTTTCAATAAATACTTCTTTTTCTTTTGCTAAAAACGCACAGTTTCCAATTAAATAAATATATCTAACATCTTTATATGCTATTTGTTTTATATCTAATAAAAACTTTTGTTCAACTTTATCTTCTAAAAAGTAGGTATAATGAAATACATGTTTATACTTTATAAAAATAAAAGTAAGAAAAATTAAGCAAAATACAAATAATGCGATACAGACAAAATAGCCAAACTCTCCATCAAATGAATATCCTGTGGCGGCATAAAATACAAGAAGACCAAGATAGAAAATAAATAAAAATCTATACATAACTGGCAAAGTATTATCGTATTTCATCTTAATTCACCCTCTTATACTTCAATTAGTCTTTTCTCTTTTTTCATATCTTTGTTTTTAATTTCTACAAATAACTCTTCATACATATTCGTTTTAAAATTATTTGGATAATAATTATACAGTAACGTCACTTGAAACTTATCACCTAGCTTAGGAATAATAAATTTTTCTTTTTCGATTTCAACAGTATCATTACTATCATATATTCTAATAACATTACCACAGCAACAACACTTTGCAACTACAATAAGTTGATTATTCTTCTTTATTATATAAGGTGCAAGAATTCCTTTAGTAACCTTCCCACTATGATAAACATAAAAAGATTCATTACCACAATCACAAGATAAAGAACCTTTTAAAGCAACATTATCTATACTAACAACATTCTTTAAATTCTTTAATGTTTTTAATTCTTCCATCACATTCACCTCTTATAATAAGTATATCATAATTAAAAATAGAACAGTAATTAATTTGAATAGAGATTTTATAATTCAAGTTTAAAAATCAAATATACTTAAACTATTTCTATATTTTCTTTCTTCTCTTTAACAGGTAATTTAAATAATAAGATACCCAACGCCATAACAATAATATAGACAATCAAATAATAAATAACATTAATTCCATGTGCATAAATAGCGGCAAATACCATAAATCCACTTGAAATTATAGCTAATGTTGGTAATATAATTCCTTTAAATACTCCTAAGTCTTTTCTTTCTTTTCTAATCATATTGATAAAGATCGGGAAATACATTGCATACATAGTTATTATTGGTAATTCAGAGGAATCAAAACTAAATTCTTTAAACCAACTTTCAGTTAGGTTTGCTCCATAAAAGAATACATACCATATACCAATTAATACTATTCCAATAACAACAGAATTCATAGGCATTTTAGTATCTTTATCAACTGTTTTAAACATATCAAATCTTTTTGACTCATCTCTTTTACCAATAGTATAAAACGCTCTTGTAGTAGCTACCATTAAACCATTTAATGTACCAATACATGAAATTACCACAAATACATTTAAAAGTGTTCCAAAAAATGATCCAAATATTTGTAAGAATGCAAATTGTGCTCCACCTTTAATTAAAACATCAGTCGTAGCTCCACCAACAACACCTAAATAATATAGTACATATACTGCCATTATAATAATTGTTCCAAAAAGTAAAGCTTTAGGTAAGTTCTTCTTTGCATCATGAAGTTCTTCAGAAATCGATGTAGCAATCATCCATCCTTCATAAGCAAATGCAGCCGCAACTAATGCTTTTAACATACTTTTAAAATTAAAATCACCACTTGATTTCAAGTTTTCAATTAAAATTTGAAAGCTATCTTTACCTGTATTAATAACTTCACCATCAACAACCTTAAACATTACTACGTTATTAATAAGTCCGTAAATTAAGCCTACAATTCCCATTAAAAATAACGGAATTAATTTGATTACTGTAGTTGAAATTTGAAGTTTACCTGCTAGTATTGGTGTAAAAGCATTTACCGCTAAAATACTAACTAAATAAGCCACACCTAATGTCATTACATTAGCTCCAGTTATTTCCCAGCCAAATAGGACTCCTGTATATCTAGCAGTAACCCAAACCAATACACTAGTCATCGCTGGAAAATAAATAGTAGCTAAAAACCATGAAACCATACTACCATAACTTTTTCCAACTACCTCATGTGAATAATCGACAATTCCATTTATCTTTGTATATTTAGTAGCTAAGAAAGAAAATGTTGTCGCACATACAATCATTATAATTCCGCCTATAATAAGCGCTAAAACACCACTTATTACATTTCCTTGTGTAATTTCTAAGATGTTTTGAACCTTAAAAAAAACACCTGATCCTATTACTACTCCAACAACCATACAGATTGCCATTAATAAACCATATTTTTTACTCATAAATTTTTCCTCTTTATTATGTAAATATTATACTATAAAACTATCCTATTGTCATAACAAATATCTTTATATATTATTCTCATATTTTATATCTATAATAACTAATAAAAGACAAAAATAAAAAGGCTTGATAACGTGTATCAAAGCCTAAAGAATATCATTTAAATAGGAAGTGGAATAACAGGAGTACCACCACTCATAAAAACAAAATAGTAATAACATCCTAAAGCACCAAGTAAGAATAATAAGATCATCCAAAGACGATTAAATGTAGAATGATTTAATGTAAATGATAAAATCAGTAATATTAATAATCCCAAAGGTAATAAAACTGGAACAATATAAACTAAGAAGAATCCAATAACAAATGGGATAAGTTCATCTACTATTAAGCAAATAATTACCCATATAAGTGATAAAAAGCATTCAATAATTGCGACAAAAAGATTTAAGATTAATAATAATAAACCTAAAGGTAAGCTAAGTATATCACCAAAAAACGGTATTGCGTCACTTAACTGTTCACATGCTTCTGGTATCCATGCCCAAACAGCAGAAGTAAAATGAAACCAATTTGTAATAGAGAATAATTCAGCAATTTCTAAAGTTTTTCCAAAATTTGAATATGCATTATTTCTTTCAAAATAAACTAATGTACATGAAAGACCTATTAAAACAATAGGTAAAAGGAAAGTCAACCATGAAAATCTTCTTCCAGAATATCTTCCACCTACAAAAAAGTTTTTCACTCCGTTTCCAAATGAACGGAAAAAATTACCAATATCTTCAAAAAGTGAAAAGGAATGTGTTAAAGAATA
>JBGVOE010000069.1:0-50070 GCA_045126355.1 Anaeroplasmataceae bacterium
ATACTGACTTGTATAATCAGTTTCAGCAGAATAAATATCTATTTTTCTTCCATCAATATAAAATTCATAAATTCCACTTTCTTTTATTCTGATAGGTAAATAATTTTTATCCCTAGAACTTGGTTCATCTGTATGTGTATTGCATGTTGAAAGTTTAATTTCTGTAGTATTACTATCCACTTCTACTAAACCAGTAAGATATTTTAATGCATCTTCTTTATTATCTTCTAAAGCAAAACTATCTTTTCCAGCAACATAAATAGTTGGCTGTGCTTTATTAAGATTGCTAATTTTAAAACCGTAAACAATTGTATTATCATAATATTCATTTGGATATAATGCATTATCATAATGCAATTCAACTTCAAATAAGAAACTTTCATCAACAAGCAAAAATGAATATTTAACTACAAATTTATCCCAATTTGACGTAATGTTATAGTTTTGCAAGTGTGATTTAAAATATTCTGAAATATTATCATTAGACATTTTATCTAAAGTGATATATCCATAATATTCAGCATCATTTTTTACATATATTGCATTTTCATCAAATAATCCTTCAAAACTTGGTGAAGCTTCAATTATAAATGTATCAGGACTCATATCTTCTTCTATGTTTTCTTCTACTAATCCAAATTGGTTTTTATACTGACGATACACAGAATCATTTTTAACATAGTAATTATATAAACTCGTAGAATAAATTTTGTTTTGAATATCTACAGAATAACCATTATTACCTAAGTTTACTTTATTAGTTGCATCTCTACCAGTTCCATAAATAGATTTAAACTCATAATAAGAAGTTGGTGTATATTTATAACTATTTGCATTATTAAATTTATTTTTATAATTATTAATAACTATTTCTAATTCGTTTTTTACTAAATTTGAATCTTCAGGTGTTTGATTTTGCAATGCATTTTCATATTCATTTAATTCATATATATCTTTACCAGGCATTACATATCCTGTAACACTTGTTATTGTAATATTATTTGAACCACTAACAACATTATAACTATAATCATTTTCTTTGGTAATGGTAAATGATTTATTAGTTATTCCATTATTAAGTGTTATAGTTTGTTCGCTAGAATTAACAGGATCTCCTATATTTGAATATCCAATAGATATTTTACAATTTAATTGAAATTTTAATTCTACAGTAACTTTACTAAAATTAGTTTTTGGAATAAATGTGACATATGAAACAGCTTTAGTTTGTTTTAAATATTGCCCATCATCTTCAAAATAATTTTCTGATATATCAGTTGTAACTTTTACGTTAAAATAGTCATTAAAATTACCAACTTTTATTTCTTCTGCACCATCAGGATAATCATTACCTCCTGTACTAGGCTGATTATCATTGCATCCAACAAGTATTAACATAGTAATAACACACATAAATAAAAATATCTTTTTCATATATAGCTAGCCCCTTTTTAAAAATTCATATATTTAAAACATGGAAATTATATCATATTTCTTATAAGAAATAAACCTCTAGCAATTATATACTAAAGGTTATATGATTAATAAACATTATGAGCCCAATCGATTCTATATACAGTAAATCTAGAAGGCTCAGTTTCTTCATAATCATTAAGATCAAATGTTGGAAGTGGAATATCAATGTTATATTGATATGTTTGGTACCAATATTCACCATTATAAAAATCTAGCTTATTTTCTGTTAATAAACCATTAGTATATACTACTAAATCTTTAACTGATAAATTGTATTCAATAACTTCAGAATCAACTGCAAATGTACTATAAAATGAGAATTCGCTAGTATCTTTATTATTTTTAATTAATAATGTTTCTGCATCAGAAATATATTCTGTAAATTTTTCTAAGTTTGGTGTTGGCGTGTAATTAGTTGGCGAAGTAAAGTAATAATTACTTCTAAGTGAAGTTAGATAATCATCTTTTGATAATCCTATTTCTACATTTTCAATAAATACTTCACCTAGAATTTCTTCAATAAGTCCACTATATTCATAATCTTTAACATATAAATAATCAACATCACAAATAAAATATTTTTTATAAGCAACTCTTTTATCTATCATATATGTTCTAAAGAAATGTAGTTTTTCATCTTTTACATAAGCATCTAATACTTCAGTTAATGTTGAATCCGAAGTCTTGTTTTCAAAGTAATTTTCATAATGATAATGATAATTTTCTTTGTTAAATGTGATTATAGTAGTTGTATATTTTTCTTCATCTCTTTCTTTTGATTTATTATATTCGATTTTTTTATGTTCTTCTTTATAATAAACTGTATTGAAAGAAGGATTTTCATCAATTTCTTTTTGGAAATTTTCTAGCATTTTTCCATATTGTGTATAAGCTTGTTCAATTGTTAAATCTTCACCTTGTGGTAATTCATCAGTAACGTTATTACAGCTTGTTAATGTTAATATTAGTAATAATAAAAGTAATATTTTTTTCATGTGGTTAAACCTCCAATAATAAATAATCTTCTAACCAATAAGACAACATAAATCTACCTGATAAAAATGCTAATACTGCACAGATAAGCGCTAATATTAGTAATAGTATAAATACAATTTTGATTGTTTTATAATGTTTACTATTTCTAAATACGTATAGTAATACTGATGATGTAATAAAGATAGTATTTACTATTAATGATATTATCCAAAATGGATTTCCTTCCATTTCTGATAAGCTATAGGTAATATAAATATAGCCTTTATCATCCAGCATCCCTAAGATATCTATACAATAAGTTCCGTATATCTTAAAGAAATAAAGTAATGAAATAAAACAGGTTACTAAGATTGAAGTAATAGTTATTATACCTATTGTTAAATCATTTAGTCTATCATTTGTTTTAATTGCTAGGGTTGTAGTTTCTTTATTATCAAATAATTCTTCTACAGTAATATCAAAGTATTTAGCAATTAATTCTAATGATGCACTATTAGGAAATCTTATTCCATTTTCCCATTTTGCATATGTAGAACGGCTTGTCATTAGTTCTTTAGCTATAGCTTCTTGGGAGATATTTTTATTTAGTCTTAATTGTTTTAATTTATCTTTAAATTCCATAAAGGTATCTCTCCTTTGTATTTATATTAACATAAATACACTTTTTTTGATTGTTCCTTTTTGTTCCTTTTTGATTTTTATTGAATAAATAGGTTATTTTCTAATAAAAGTATACCACATTTATAATCGAAAATAAATGGCATGCTACGCATCTTCTTTGAAACCCGAAAGAAGCAACGTGTGGAGCAAACAAAAAAATGCAATATCTTTATTGATATTACACTTTTTCGTTTACTATTAAGATTTGGGGTTGTTGGTTAACTGTAGTGTTTACTTGGTCTTAATCGCAACTCTTATTGGGAATGATTCACAACGAACTCTAGTGCGATATCTAAATTCATTTAACTCATATACCCAGAAGTCATATTGACAATCTAGTGAGGCTATTACAACATAGTTTTCACTATTTTTAACTTCTAAATCATTTTTATCTAAATCAAATACATAAGTAACTAATTGTGGGTTCTTATTTCCTTCTTCATCTATCCCACCAACAATTATTCTATCTATCATTGTGTTAAAGACTTCTGGATCAAAGGTCAAGATAGTATCACTTTCTAATATCTTCTCTTTTATTTGAGTTAGTTTTTCTTTTAATCTCTTTTCATTAGATGCCATATTTTCTATTTGTTGAATTTCATTTTCTTTGGCAATAATCTTTTGAGCTAATTCACTTGATTTAACGGTATAGTCATCTTTTGTTATTGTACCTTCTAACATTAAATCTACTAATTTCTTTTGTTTGTCGCGTAAGTTAGAGATGCTTCTTTGAACATTAATAATTCTTGTTCTAGGATCAGTTGTTGACAATGTTTCTTCAGTTGTAGCCATAAAGCTATCTATTACATTAACATCAGTTCCAACCAATACTTTTAAAGCATTAACAAATCCTGCTTGTAAAGCCCCTTCATCCATTGTTCTACTATCTTTACAATATTGAACTCCTTCTTTAGTTTGAGTTTTACATTTCCATACTGCTTTAAATTCAGTTGATGTTTTTTGATGACTTCTTCTATGATATCCTTTACCACAAAAGCCACACTTAACTTTAAATGACATACAGTATTTACCATGGAAATCTCTTACTGCATCTGGGTTTTCTCTTCTTTTAATTTGAGAACGTTTAGTTAAGTATTCATTAGCTTTATCCCACATTTCTCTAGTCACAATTGGTTCGTGATGGTTTTCAAATTGATATACATCCACTACACCGTTATTATCTACACGTTTTTTACTTATTGGATCAACTGTATATGTTTTTCCAAATATAGCATCACCATAATACTTTTCATTTCTTATGATACCTGTGATTGTTGTAGTACTCCATAAATCAGAACCACGTTTACTTTTAATTCCCATCGCACGTAATTCTTTTACGATTGATGAAGCTCCATAGCCTGATGAATATCGTTCAAAGATAAATTTTATAATTTTAGCTTCTTCTGGATTAACTGATATTGATTTTGTTTTAGGATCATAATCATATCCATAACATCCATTAAAACCAACCATTTCACCTCTTTGAAGTTTCATTCTAAGTCCTGCTTTAACGTGTTCTGATACATTTTGCACCTCTTGTTGAGCAACTGATGATAGAATTGTCAATAATAATTCTCCATCCATTGTTAGAGTGTTGATGTTTTCTTCTTCAAAGAATACCGCCACTCTCTTTTCTTTTAATTTACGTACATAGTTTAAAGTATCCACTGTATTACGGGCAAATCTTGAAATTGATTTTGTCATAATAATGTCAATCTTACCATCGTACGCATCATTAATCATTTTTTGGAATCCTACTCTGACATCAACCTTAGTACCAGTAATTGCTTCATCAGCATATAAATCTACCAAGGTCCATTCAGGGTTAGATTCTATTTTTTCTTTATAGTAAGCTTTTTGTGATGCGAAACTATTTAACTGTTCATCTCCATCAGTTGATACACGGCAGTATGCTGCCACTCGTACTTTACGTTGCTCATTATTTATTAAGTTTTTTTGCTGATTACCTTTAATTACTCTTACTATTGGTTGTTGCATTTAAATCTTCCCTTCTATTCGTATTTCTTTTTAATTGCTCTTATTAATCCGACATATTCGTCATATTCGATTAATTTATTTCTTAATAGTTCGCCTGCATAATATAATTCCATAGCAAGCTTACATGCTTTTTTATTTACTTTAATTTCCATTTGTTCCTCCTAGCTTGTACGTTATACATACAAACTAGAAAGATTTTATATAAAGTATTTATTAATGTATCTGCTTAATATTTCATCATAGATATAATCTTGATGGTTAGTTTTAATATTAAACCATTTATCCATAATATATTTAGTAAAAGCAAATGCATCTACTTCAACTGATAGTGCCATTTGTTCTTCATATGAAGTTGCTTTAGCACAATTAGTTTTAAAATCTTCTTTCCACTCTTCTAGTAAAGGAGCAGATGTGATGTTATGTATAACGCACATATATTGTTGATAATGTTTCATTTCATGTATTAAACATTTAAGTGCTTCTACCTCATCACCTATTAGCTTACTTGATATTACTATATAAGCTTCTTTTGGATAATATCTTGAATCTTCTTCGATATCATCTACAATTACTGGAATTGGTTCAACTCCTAAGTAATCTGCTAAGGCTAACTCAACTGGCCATAGCTTACCTAGAGCTTCTTCTTGATCCCATTTTTCTTCACCAAAGTATTTGATGAATTCAATCTTTAATTCTTCGTCTGACATTTCTTTGAATTTGTCTATAATTTGTTTAGTCATATATACCTCCTTTGTTGCCTATAAGCAACTTACTAACTGTATTATAGTTCTTTATAGGCAACTTGTCAATAGTTTTTTGTTGCTTTTAAGCAATTTATATTTATTTTTTATTTCATTTGTTGTATAATAGCAACAGCGAGGTGAAATTATGGGCAAAGTATTTACTGACATAGACAATCATATATTAGATATAATTATTGATATGATAGATGTAAAACAAAAATGTACTAGAGCTGATCTTGCAGTTGCATGTAATGTTGCACGTTCAACTGTATCTGCTTGGTGTAAGAGAGAATCTGTACCTGAAGCAAATAAAATACCAGCAATTTGTAAAAAGTTTGATATTACACCTAATTTCATTTTCGGAATTAAAGATTTAAATGAGTTAAGTACTATTGATAGAGAGTATCTTGAAGCAATTCATAATAATGAATCTTTACGTGATGTTGTAGAAAAGTTTGTTAAGAAGGATTAGTCCTTCTTTTTTTATTTTTAGTGATTGTAACCATAATTACCAAAGTAGTTCATTGTGTTTGCTTCTTTGATACCAGCTTCCACTAAAAAGCTAGATGGTTTTAATTTTGATATATTGCCATTTATAAAATGGACTATTGAACAATATAAATATAATTGTTGTTTGGCTCTTGTCATTGCTACATAGCCTAATCTTCTTTCTTCTTCTAGGTCTGCTCCTACTTTATAGTAACCTGGAAGAATTCCTTCATTAAATCCTATTACAAATACCACTTCAAATTCCAAGCCTTTACTTTTGTGGATTGTTAATAGTGAAACTGTATTATTAGGATTTGTTTTCATATTATCTAGAATCATTTGATTAAATGAGTCTTCTAATTCTGATGGTTTTAAATCATGAATCATATCTCTTAATGCCATGATTCTAGCGTATTGCGGTTTTTGTTGATTTGATGTCTTTAGGTATTTATTAAAGTGTAAGACTTGTAATAATTCCATAAAGAAATCGGTTGGTGACATTTTATCTATTTGATCTTGTAGCATTAATAATTTAAATCCTAGTTTTTGAAATTTAGGGTTTAATGCATATCCAGATGCAAATCTTATAATGTCTAATTTTTGATTATGATAATCTTCAATGAATGCTCCATACTCATATGCTTCTATACCAGCAACTGAGGTATACATATTTTCAAAAGCTATTTCATTTGTGGGATTAAATAATAATCTATATGTATAGATGATGGTTTTAATTTCCTTATATTCAAAGAATGGTTTACCACCAAATAATGTATAAGGTATTTCAAGATTATTAAGTTCTTTTTCTATTAAATAAGCTTGGTTATTGTTTCTATACAAAACTGCAATATCCTGCGGTTTGATACCTTCTTTAATTAATTTCTTAATTGAATAGGCAACTGTCATTGCTTCTTCACTAGTTGATGGAAATTGTCTAAATTCAACATGCTTTAGTGTTTCAATTTCAGAAAATAATTCTTTTCTAATTCTATTTGAATTAAAATCAATTAACTTATTTGCGTGTTTTAAGATATCTTGATTACATCTATAATTTTGATTTAGAATTACTATTTCATCACAGTTGTTTTGATAGTCATTTAATATCTCAATATCTGATGACCTAAATGAATAAATTAATTGATCACCATCACCCACAAGAAATAGGTTACCATCTTGTTCTGAAAGTAATTTAATTAATTCATATTGAATTTGATTCGTATCTTGAGCTTCATCTACTAATACATATTTTGTTTGGACTAAATTTCTAAACATTTGGTCATCGCACAGTTTAATAAATAAAGGAATCATATCATCATAATCTATCATATTTGATGATATTAAACGTTCTTGATATTCTTGATAAACTGTGTTTAAGATAAGATGGTCTTTGGCTTCTACATCTGTTACTTTAGCTTTGTTTTTAATTTGAGATATTGCCTTAACAAAGGGAATATTCGAGTAATCTTCTTCATATTTAGATAAGATATCTCTAATGATTTCTGATTTAGTACTATCTTCAACTAAGCCAGGTCTTTTTGTAAATCCTAGTTTATAAAAGAATTCTGGATTGCATACAAATGAATAACAGAAACTATGGAATGTTGATATGATTGGAGTTTCTACTCCATCAGCTTTTATCATTTGTTCCAGTCGCCATTTCATTTCTCTTGCTGCTTTATTTGTAAATGTAAATGCACATATTTCATTAGGTGAGGCACCAATATCTAGTAAGTATTTTATACGTGTTGTTAATACTTTTGTTTTACCAGAGCCTGCACCTGCCATTACTAATATTTTAGGTTTCAATGACGTTACAGCTTTATATTGATTTTCATTTAAGGTCTTAAGATAGTCTTGCATAATTCAACCTCAGCATACTGTACTATTTCTTCTAAAATATTAATTTCTTCTTTTTCCTTAAATACTTTACATAATCTTTCAAGTAACATTCCTACATGAATGTTTTTATTTAAGTAGAAATCTATTTTACCTGGATTATCTAGTAAATAAGATACTAATACTCTTGGTATTTGTGGCAAGATATTATTGTCGTATTTACAATAGATTGCCATATATATAAAGTGTCTATCTCTATTAAACATTAGAATGGCAACTCCTTTTCATCAATGATTCCAGAAAACTCAGCTTTAAGTAATGCTAGTTCTGCATCATCTATAGTTTTTAAGTGCATTTGATTTAAGAAGATATTTAATCTTTGGAATCTCTTTTTCGATAATACTAATTCATCTCTCATAAATTTAAATATTTCCATTTCAAATAGATATGGATCTTTTAATACTGATAGGTATCTTACTAATAACCATGTAACAATATAAGGTTGAGCTGCCTTCATATATTCTTCAAAAGTTTTAGATACTGTTTCTTCCATTTTAGGTAGAACTCCTTTATCTACGTTATGTAAGAAATCCAACCAGCGTTTATCTGTTGCTACTTGGTATTGACTTTTAATAGCAAGATTATTTTCTTCTTTGATATCCATAATTCTATATAATTGTTGGAATGCAAATGATTGTAAGTTACAACCAGTAAATTCTGATGGATTATCAAATTCTTTACATAGTTGATAAACAATCTTATCTGCTGTTGTATTTCTAAAACGCATTTCGTATCTTACCCAGTAAGTATGATCACAAGGTTTCTTACGTTTTTTACGTTCTGCTTTTTTATCATATATTACTAATTGAATTGGTGAATCATTAGAACCAAACTGTATTGTAAGTCCTGACTCTAAGGTTCCATGCGGTTGTGCTTCACTTCTAAATACTGATGTGTAATGTTTCTTAGAGAACTTTTCCATCAACCAGCCCAGTGTTACATGTTCACCTTTAAAATCATCGATTGCGATATCAATACGTTTAAATCTACAATTAAGTTCTGCCATAAATAGAATAAAGTTTATCCAAGTCTTATCTGGATTACGAGCTTCAAAGTCTCTGCAACCTTCACCTTTCATTTCTAAGTGACAGGTCTTTTGATAACAGTCATTCATTGGTCCATCTAATCTTAGTGTGATAAATTCGCCTAATTGAAATTGGTAATTGTAATTGTTTTGGGCAAACTTTGTTTTTAATATTTCAAAGTTCTTGATGTTTAGGTATGTTGCGATGAGTCTTACCATCTCATGTACCTTAAACATTATTGAGTCATCAGCGTCACAATCAAGTGGAAATGTAGCACTGAAGTAGTCTATTTTAATTTCAATATTTTCCATATGTGTATCCTTTCTATAATGTTATTTACCCGACTCTAAGTGCGGTTTAGTTTGCGTTCAAGGGGCTATTAGTCTAGCCCCTTGATTCGCATCAAAACTAAACCTGGAACCTTAGATGGATGGGTATAAAAGAACCATTGTTATTTGTAAAACTAGCTATTTATTTTGTTATAGAATTTGGAATTGCATTTTTCTAATTCTTCAATTGGTGGCGTTAGTCTTGTAAATGTATCTAGGTTCTTAAATTCTTCATTCTTCTTTTGTTCATAAGCAAAACTTAAGAATGTAGAATCATAAAGTGCTTGGTTGTTATAGCTTAAATCTCTAATGTTGATGTTAAGCTTTTTCTTTGTACCTTTTCCTAAATCTCCTTCTTGTGATATTACAGTTTTTAAAGTAAAGAATGTAAATGATTCAAACCAATCACATATACGTTTAAATGTATTTGCAGCATCTCTTATCATCACATAAGGAAGTGTTAAGTCGTTACGTTTATAACAGCTGATACCTTTACGCATTGATTTACGCGAGATGTTTCTTTTTCTTAATTCGTATTTTTTAATGTAATACCTTAAGATTTTATAGATTAGTTTAAAAGGTAAATAATATACCATTAAAAGCACAGGATATCTTTTCTTACGTTCTTTTATCGTAATAAAATATTCTGAATTACCTCTTATTCTTAGTGGTACTTGATCTTTTAATTGATAGTCGACAAATATTTTAGTATGTCGTTTTAAGTTATGTGAAACGGTTGAAAAGAAGGTTGCGGCACCATCTTGTCCAACTGCTTTCTTATCGTCATGTGAGTTATATTCTTTATCAAATTCTGATATCGATATAACAATATATTCTTCAAGTGGATATAAATCTGTATGTTGGTTTACTCTCATATAATTAAAGTCAAATATCTTTGAATACTGATTAAATAATGGTGAGTAAATAGCATAGTTAGATATAATAAATGTTCCTCTTGAAGTAAGTAAGTTATATGTATTTATATAGGCTTCATGTTCTGGATAACGGTCAGGATGTGCACGAATATTAGCGAAGTTTAAATACTTATATTGCATTTCATAATCTAGTAATTTCTTTTCTAGTTCTTCAATATAGTTTTCTTCAGATGCTAGTGTTAAACTTACATTAAGTAATGTCTTTCCAGTTCCTGGTGGACCATTAATAAATGTAGTTTGAGTAAGCTCATCTTTAGCGAACGTTTTTAATCTTTCATGATTCTTTTTCAACTTGTATTTAGCACGAGAAACAGCGTTAAAGAATATTGTAATAATTAATGTTGGTATCCATATCCATAAAGGAATATATTTTAATTTTGGATAGATAAATGTGAATATTGTTTGTACGATTTGGAATATTACAATGTAGGTTTCTAAGTTAACCATTCTAATAACATAAGTTATTAAGAATATTACAAATTCAACTATAAATCTATACATGAATCCATTAGCACAAAGCATTAAAAATAAGCTTAAAACAATGATTTGTTTGTTACTTGATAGGAAGTTCAAAACTTGTCTAAAGAGCCAAATAACGCCGTTTTTAAAGTTATTTAATAGGTTATTTATCTTTATCCAAAGATAAGCAAGTGGGCTTGTTTTTATGTTCAATTGTTCTCCTGCAAATGTTTCATGTAGGAGTATATAAGCTATTAATATAGCGTTTAATCCATAGTTACAGAAATAGATAAAGAAGTCCAATCCGAAGTCTAATAGGTTATAAAGAAATTCTCCTAATAGTTCTTCGAAAGGTTTTTGAGATACTTGGTTAAATGAATCAATAACTCCATTAACTGCACCTTCTATTTCTTTTATGGATTCGTCATATATTTGAGTAGATGATTCATTGTAGACTTCAAAGAAATTCTTTAAGCTATCAATCTTCAAAATGTCACTTAATCTATTTGTTGTAGCTACGAATGAATCGAGGTTATTAAGTACTAGGAATAGGAGTAGTCCTATCCCTAATACACATAAAATAATTTTAATTATCTTTTTAACCAAGATAACACCATCTTCATAAATTTAAACAATAAGTATAGTAAACCAAAACCTAGTGTTCCACTTATTACCATTAATGCAATCACAAATGGATCTGTTTGTACTTTTGGTTCTTCATTATTATTATTTGAAGATTGATTGTTGTTAGAGTTATTATTGATATTATCATTTTGATTTGTATTATTGTTATCTTCTGTTTTATTTGATTCATCTGGTGTTTCAGGTGTTGAAGGATTATTATTATCTTCTACACTTCCACCTTGATTGTTTTCAGACTCACCAGGTAATTGTGGGGTATTATCACCATTTGTTGGATTATCAACTGTTGGTTCATCTGTATTATCATATTCAACTACAGATAAAGCACGATAGTTAAGGTTATATGTTCCTGCAGCATTTTCAAATGTAGTTGTATGAATTTCACTTATACCATATAAATTTTCTTCAATTTCATAAGTTGGTTCTGTTATACAAACCCATTTAGAACGCCAAGCTTCTAATAAACAATCATTAATTGTTTTACCTTCTTTTAAATCAGTAACATAGATAATTTGTCCCCAAGCTTCTGGTAATTCTGCTTCAATATAACTTCCAGTATTACTTTCAATTACTCTTGGAGTGGCAATGATACTAAAGTTTTTACCATCTGGATATGTACCTGAATATTTATAAGCTCCACTATCATTATATTTAGTAGCTACAAATTCATATTGATCATCACACGGTCTTCCATTATAGAAAAGTATTTCTTGTTGAATAGTGTAAAAGCCATCTTCTATATCAATATCACTAGTAAATGTGAATTGAGTTGCGATATGGTATCCTGTTGTATAATTACTTGAGGCAGCTGATACTTTAGGAGATGAAATAACAAATATTGATGTTAATAACAATGTAAAAATTGATAATATTTTAAATATATATTTTTTCATACTTACCTCCATAATTTGGATAACTAGGAGAAAGAATTATCCCTCTCCTAGCTTCCTTTTAATGTTATCTACCTAACCATCTAAATAATTTTTTGAAGATTACATAGATTCCGTATAATAATAAGATACCAGTGATACAACCGAAGGCGATTGTTGCGGCTTTAAGTGCTTTGTTTTCTTCAACCTTAGCTTTAAAGTCTTCAAACCAGTCATCTAATTTATCTTTAATTTCATCAACTTTATCACTAATTGAGCCATCATCTTTACCATCATCTGGAGTTTGGCCTTCACCATCACCCGGATTAGGTGTTGGAGTTACAATTTCAGTTTGAGAATCTTCTACTTCACTTTCGAAGTCTACTACATAAACAGTAGTTTCAAAGTTATAGTAGTTGAAATCACCTAATTGATGAATTTCACGAACAATTAATTTACCTTCATTAGTTAAATCTAATGTTTCATCTGTTGTAGGATCTTCCATTGTATGTTGACATAACTTAATTGCTTCTGTGTATACATCACTAAATTCATTAGTATTTCCTTTTTCAAGTAATAAGATACCTGTATTGAATTCATGTGCAGAAGCATAAATGAAGTTACCTACTGTAGAATCTTTAACAATACGGTAAGATGTTTGACATGAATGTACTTTTACATCGTTGATGTAGAATGCCCAAGCGATTGTATCTTTATATACTGTTGATTCAACTTTATATTCACCTGATACTTGAATTCCTTCTTTTAGTAATAATTTATTTCCAATAGCTTTTACTACATCATTAACGTCATAGTTATCTGTGAAGTATAAGCTAGTCATTGAGTTGTAGCCTTGTTTTGTTGCTGAATCATCAACTGGTTTGTCAGGTGTTGAGAAGTTTAATGCTCCAATTCCTGAATTAATGAATGATAATTCTTTATCACCATCATATGTATAACCAGTATAAGTTTTAGTACTACCAAAGTTATGTTCTTCTGGAATTGCTACATTAGGATTTTCAATTTTTAATGTATCTTTTAAGAATGCATTAATTAGAGTATTTAAAGTAGCTGGTGTTTGTTCATTATTACAATGTGAGATTGCAACAAGAGATCCATCTTTAAATACTATGTATCCTAAAGTACTATTTGTTTTCATCACCTTAACTGGAATTTCATGTTGATATCTACAGTCATCTGGTAAACGAACAAATAAAGTAAATGCATAATCTTCTGTATTTGTGATACCAGGTCCATATGAAACTGAAATTGATACATCATTAGTCACAGATTCTCCATCCTTAGTTACTAACATTTCAGATAATGCATAAGGAACTGTTGTTGCATCCATAGTTGCTGGAATATAAATTGTTTCGATGTATTTTACTTCATATTCGCTTTCAGCATCTTCAACTTCATCATCTGGATTGATAATACCTGTTGTTGTTAATTCAAGGTTTGTAGTATCTTGTAATAATTCAAAATCTTGAGTCATTAACATTGTAGATGTTTGGAAATATTTTTGAGCAACTTTATGTCTATAGTAAGAATCTACAGTTTGCATATTTGCCTCAGCAAAGCTATAATTTTCAATTTCTACATCATTGAATAAATCATAGTTAATACCGTATTCCATTACATAATCATATAGATTATTAATGTTTGTATTTCTAGATTCATCAATGTCTGTTAATAGAACACCACGATTTGTTCCAAATAATTCTACATAGATAAATTCACCATATTTTGCAGGTACACAATCGATATTGATATTTACTGATTTAACGATTTTATCTTCTTGTTTTAATGTGATTGATAATCTTCCACCAATAATATTACATATAATGTCATATTCAGTTGGATCAGCTAATTCGCCATCTTCCCATGCCATGAAGTTAGAAGCTAATTTTACAATCTCTTCTAAGTCTCTATCAGATGCATACATTAATGTTCCAATTGTTTGAACACCTGTAGTCCATTCTGATTCATCTTCAAATACGATTTCATCATTTCCATCTTCAGTATTTCCTGTATCACCATTATTACCTTCATCGCCTGTATCAGGTGTTGTAGTATTTTCTAATGATTCATAATAAGCTGCGATTTGTAAATCAACTGGAGTATCAGTTGTTGGTGTTTTACCAGCTTCAGTCATAACTGCAATATCAGCTTCTAAGTCAGCTAGCAATAATGATTGATCTTCTACTTCATAGATATTTCCGTTAGTTGATAAGAATGATGAACGTGTAGGCATTGTATATGTTGATTCATCATATAATTCTACTTTTGGTCCTAAATCTCCATCATTTACTAAAATCGAATAATGACTTTCAGCATATTTACTTGGGATTAAAATCTTTTCAATATTTTGAATGTAATTTACATTTTTACCAATGCCATTCCATACAGTTCCGCCACCATTTTTTGGAGATACAAAACGTATAGTTTTAGCTTTTTGGAAATTAGTAAAATTATACGAATCATCATAGTCATTTACTAAAACTAATTCATCAAAGCTAGAGTTTAAGAATGATTGACCATCATAATATGGTAATACTAATCGTTTGCAACTAAACATTGTGTTATTAGAAGTGAATCCATCGTGATCGAAATATAATGTGTCAACTTTTGAATCGACAGATCTAATGAAGTAATCAACTTTATCTTGAATTAGACCATCATTTGTTAAGTCTTCAACTTCATTCCAACCTGATGCTCCTAAGTAAGGTACATTTGTTTTATAAGTTTCATATGGCATAAAATCTTCTAAATCAAATCTTAAATCCTTTGTATCAACAATTGTTTGCATTGTTAATACTGTACCATCAGCGTTTGTAATTTCTGCATCATCAAATGTTGATGAGTTGTATGCCCAGAAGTTATTTCCAAATCTATAACTATATACTGCATCAATTTTAGAACCTTCTAAATTTGCTATACTTTCTATTACTTCTGAGTTTCCATAATAAGGACATACATGATATAAACCTTTAATATTTAAATCTTTAACATATGCATTAAATGTAAATTGACCTGTTAGATATAAGTCAAATTCTTTTGTTAAGCCTGTTAAATATGTATATAACATATTTGGATTATTAGCATTAATAATTACTTTAATTACATTTGAATAAAATGATAAATCCAGTTCTGAATAATCTACTTCTTTATCAAATAAATGAGAATAAACTGCTAAGTATCTTACTTCAGATGGACTATTTACTGGATATGCATGATATTTATTATCAGTTTCACCTAATGTATACATAATTCCATTATGTTCGAAATAAGCTTCATCCCTTAAAGACTCATCTGGAAATGGTGTTATACACGAAATAGAATTATAATTAATTGAAGCAGCTACCGCTTCATTTTCTTCTGCTGCAAAGACTGGAGTGTTTGCTACTCCAACTGAGGTTGCCATAGTTGCAGCCGCTAAGGCACCTAACATAATTTTCTTTATATTCATGTTTGTTTTTCCTTTCTTTGATATTTATTCTTTTTTATTCTGGTTATCGTCTTTTTTATCTGGAATCCAACCGAATAGGAATCTAAAGAATTTATAAACCTTTATTCCAACCCATATTAATAAGACTCCACCTAAGATACCAGCAACTGCATATATATAAGGTAAGTAATCTTTAAACTTTTCTTTTAAGTCAGCGATACCGTCATCTAACCAATTTTTAAAGTCATAATATGGAGTTTCTGTATCAAGAATTAAGTCTGGATCTAGAATGAATAATGTATCACCTTCAATAGTATCCATCTTAATTGGAACATCGTATGTTTCTCCATCTACTAAGAAGTTCATTCTTAGAATTTGAAATTGTGATACTCTTCTATAATCACATTCATAAAATTCTTGACCTACAAACCAGTTCCAAGCTGTGTCATCATAGTTTAGATGTAGTTTGTATTTATAATTTGTTCTACCATCTACTGTAGATTGGTATGAGCCTTCTTCGAATCCTGCGAAGTTATATAAACCGAAGATCCCACCTTTGACTCTTTCTGGTGTTAATGATTTTTGAATTTGGTGTTCCTCATCTGGTAAAAAGAATTGGTACCATGGTTTATCATCATTTGTTATTTTGTAAGCTACGTCTACACGATAGATTTTGTCGATTTTAATTGTCGTATTAAAGTAAGCAAAGTGACCATATCCACCATATGCAAGTAAGTCGAAATGACTTTGTGCTTCACATGCTTCAATAATTTCATATCCGTGCGTTGTAAGCTGCATTGAATTTTTACCGTCTTGTTTAGGCATTAGGCCTAAATCAAATCTTATTTCTTCAGTACATTTACCATTAAATTGATTAGCTGGATCCATGTTAGATGAATATTGTGCTTGGTCCATTCCGTAGACAAATCCTTGGAAGTTATAAACTTGTTTAAGTGGTAAACCGAACTGTTCTCCATCTGTGTAACCCGCAATTGGTGTTAAGTGAATTGTTAAATCACTTTCTTTATAATGATAATAAGTTGAAGTTAAGAAGTTGGAATTGAAGTCATCCATATCAGTTTCTGAATCATATAAGTTATATACTTTTCCTGATTCTTTAACTTGTGTTAATGTTACAAATTCTGATGGTGTATAGTGACTGGTCCAGATAAGGTATAAGTATCCTTCATCTGCAGTATTGTTAATTACTGAGTCCCAATATAAACCTAGATATTTGTCTGGTTCTAACCACTGTGGTTCTATATCTAGATTTTCTAAAACATATACCCAAGTTTGAGTCATTTCGTTTTCATACCAGCTACATATTGTTTGAGCTTCTTGGTATGTCATTGACCTGAAATAATCGAAATCATCACTTAGGTGACACCTTTTCCAATAATATGTTTGATATCCTTCATCTTCATAAAGTCTAAGATGCCATGACTCTAATTCACCGCTTGATACATATTCTTCAATTTCTTCTTTTATTTGATCTTCTAGTTGTGATTCAGCAGCAAATACTGGTGATACAAATAAAAATAATGATAATATAGTGATGAGGAACGTAAATAAAATTTTAAATCTTTTCATCTAATTTAGTCCTCCTTTGAAGCTTTTCTTATTGAGAATAATGTTATAAGTAAGCTTCCAATTAGTAATATAAATTTCCAGCATTTTGAGAATATAAACTTGATGATTTGCCAACCGATATTTAATACATTACCAAATAATGAAAATATCTTTTTAATTGTGTCCCACAGCAAACTCATGGTCTTACCTCATTAATGGATGAGAGAGGAGTTTTACTCCTCTACTTCATCTTCGTCATCAATTTCTTCTTCAATTACTGGTTCTTCAACAACGTCAAATTTATATTTTGGTTTAAAGCCTTTTGCTAATAATTCGCTATGCATATCAGATAAATAGAATGAACGTACATGTGGTACTTTTTCTGTACCAAAGTTAACCAATACCATATCTACTTCAGTTCCATCTGATTTACGCTTTGTATGAATAAATTCAGCTGGTACATTTTCAATTACTAATTTAATATTTCCTTTTGGATCCATAGCTGCTTCATCTAAAGCATCTAACTTATTAAAGTTCATAGCAATTAATTGTAATGTTTCAAATTTCTTAATTTCGTAGCGTGGTTTAATAACTAACGCTCCTGAGATTGAAGCTCCTTTAGCATTAGAGCCTTGTTTTCTTAATAAACAACGTGTTGTTACACGGGCATCTGCCCCATAGTTTGCGATTGTAAAAACCGCATCAATAAATCCTTTTGACATAATTAAATTTCTCCTTCTGTAATATATTTTTCTTTGTAGTATAAATAAGACTCTACTGTTGACTTTAAGTCATTTGATTCAAAAGCTTGGATATACTTTTTAGTAATCTCTGATGCTGTTGTAGAGTCTTCAATCATAAAGTCAATTAATGCATTTATAATTGATGCAGAATCTCTCAATGTTACTAATCCATCAGCTTCTCCTTGAATCATTTCAAGGGTTACACCTAATAAATGACTAACTGCAACTGAAGATTCATAGTCTTCCGATAAACTAGTGATAACAGAGAATAATAATGACTCTGATTGTAAAATAGATAACTTTTTATTTGTTTTAGTCATCTTTTGAATTGGCATATATTTGCCTGATGTTTGTAATTCCTTAATAATTACTTTAATGTGCTTCATATTGAAGTCCCTCCTAAATAAATCTTTTTTAGAATCTTTAAAAGTTTTAGATGATATTGCTGCGCTTCTAATTAAATAACTATACTTTCAAATGTTGGGGAGCCAGTCGTAGATATTCTTTCGCTTTTAAGATTCTTAATTACTTGCCATAAGAATCACCTCTCTTACGCTTGTCCATAAATGATAGATGCTAGGCGCCATAGCAACTATCAGATTTGGATTGTAGGCTTTCTCCTACACCTATAATGGACAGTTAGAGGCAATTCGTAAGGGTCAAAACTAAAAATTTTTGCAAATTTCTTTAATTTTCTCCACACAACTGTTATAAGACTCACAAACAGTCATTTTTGAAATTGATAATTTTCTTCCAATTTCTGAATAAGACATATCTTCAACTAAAACCATTAAAAAGATTTCTTTTTGTCTAGGAGTAACTTGTTCTAAGGCATCATATATAGCTTTAAGTCTTTCTCTTTTAATTAGCGATGTTAACGCATCATCAGAACTGTTATCTGGCAACTCAAGAGTTACTTCTTCGCCATTTTTATTAGATACGTGATTAATTGAAACAGTTCTTTCTCTTAATCTTTGTTCTGATTTAACAAAAGCTTCCATATCTTTATTTAATTCTTCTACTAGTTCAACTTCTTCAGTTGTTTCACACTCAACGTAAGTGTATTTTTTGTGACCATAAACGTATTTTGTTTTCATAATTAATCTCCTTGAAATTTAAATTTTTGATTTAAATGGAGATTGCTTACGAAAAAAGTGCGTAGTTATGGCATGCATTACGTAATGGAATAATCTCCATTTTTGTAACAGTCACGCTTCCTATCGCACTTCTGTTATATTTATTTGTTGCTAATCCATTAATAATAGGAAATGCATAACCGATCAGCATCAGCATTATGCTATTAATGGGTAAGGTTTTAACGACTTGTCCTTGTCGATTGTAACTTGTAATTTTATTATAAAATACCTAGTAAGGCATATTCCGTCCTAGTAAAATATTTCATCATTTATTTACAACTTTTCTTGTTTACACTTATATATTAGCACAATAAAAATTCTGTTTTACCCTGTTTACAGCAGGGTAATTTTCGCTATTATTTATAGTGATTTCTTAATAAAAAACACGAAAAGCAACACATTTCTATAAAAAAATGCAAAAAAATACCCGGTTATTAACCAGGTAATTTGTAAAAATTAAATATAAATTTGTTTGTCGTTTAAGAATTTTATATTTTCTTCAAATGGATGCATCCATTTATTTCTTAATACAAAATCCAACCATTGGTGCTCATCTAATCCAATTGTTAAGTTACAATTACATAATTCTAAAACAACTGTAGTAACTTTGTGAGGAATATTCATTAGCAATAATAGTTTAACTACAACAGGTAATGTGTAACTATGATTATCCTTATATAAATAATTAGATATAGTATCTTTACTAAGACCACTTAAATCCTCTAATTCAGTTACAGTATAACCACTATAATCTTTTAAAGTTTTAAATAATCCTTTTGTAGTTCTAGGAATGGACGCTAATAAATCATCTTCTTTCGATAATGCATCTTTTAAAAGTTGCATATTATTCTTAGTTGCTGCATAACTGAATAACTTATATGCTTTAACAACCAATTCAGAATGATTACCTTTCCTTCTATTTAACATCTTGAATGTTTTATAATTCATTTCATGATGCCCAATTTCTTTAGGAATATCAATTTCAAATTTTATACAACATTCATCCATATGATGTCTAGCATAGTCAGTTAAAGTTAGTCTACCATTTTCATTCTTCATAATGTATTTAGGATGATTAATACATAAATGAGATTCTACAAATATATATCCATCTATCAAGTCATTATGATTAAAATATTTTTCAGTCATTGAATATATAGCTGCATCTGTTGCACTTACAGAAAATGTTTCATTTTTCTCTAATGAGCCTTTACTAAATGAATGAGGTGGAATAGGAATTCCATCAACAGTTATAAAGCAACCTAAAGGAAACTCATAGCCTAATTCTATTAAACGAATCTTGACTGATTCTACAGGAACACCATAATAATCTCTTAAATCGTACATGATTTGTTCGTAATATTTTAAATAATCGTTTGATTCAAATGTTAATTGGTATCTTTCGAATAATTCTGTAACTTTTCTTTTAAATGGTTCAGCAGGCATTAATAATCTAGGTGCTAAATTATTAGCTTGCCATTCCATCCAATCTATAGCTGTAGCTTTAGATTCTGTAGAACCAGAACCATCTCTATTACATTCAATACTTTTAGCTTTCTTATTAAATAATCTTTCTAATTGAAAAGCTCTTCTATGTAATAAGTGATGAACACATTCATGCATAATAGTGAAGTTTTTACATTCTTCAAAACCCATAAACTCGTTATTTGTAGAAATCATTATAGTATTTGCTGGAATTGTTTTTACTTCACCTTTTCTGTTTTTAACTTTGTAATCTTCAAAGAATATAGCACCCATTTTATTTGGATTTTTAAATTTACATTCTTCAATTGTAAGCTTTAATCGCTTAGCAAATTCATAAGGATTTACAGGTTGTCCTCTAAGAGCTTCTGGATAAAAATATTCTAATATTTTAGTTGCACGATCATCTAATCTTTCTTTTTTAATATACGGGATTAAATTATCAGTTAAACCAAAATCTTCTTTATCTAAGCCTTCGTAATATTCTACAGAAACAACTCTAAAATTTGTTATTTTATCACTGAATGTGCACTTACATTTAATCAAGAACCAAGTATAATCATAATCATCAATATACTCACCATATTTATATTGTTTAAGGGTAACGTTAGTTTCTACTATAATTGACATACCTATTTCATCTTTTAAATAGTCATATACATAAAACTTTTTAATATATGCATCTTCTAAATATGCTTGATGAACGATATCAATACATCTTAATCTAAAGGGGATAGATGATCTATAGTTATAAATATATGAATTAACTTTGTTATAAATTGTATCAAAATACTTTTCTTCAATATACTCTTTAAATGAACTAACCATCAATCCCAACCCCTTTAAATTATCGTTTTATATATTTTACCATTTTTATGCAATTTATTGTAGATATATTAGGTTTTTTGCGAAAAAAGCTATACTTAATAATTACCACACAACAATTTTATCAACTATTTGTTGTGCACTTTAGTTGTTTTTCTCAAATATATCCTTGTCAATTAAATACTGTCATGTCCCATCAAGCCAGTTTAATAATCAATATCGCTATATTTCTCAAATAAGTTTTTTGTAAACCATATATCGTAAAGAATGACAATAGTTTATTAATTAAAAAATAAATTAATATCCTACATTAATCATTAAAAAGATTTCAACATTTTATCAATACATTTCTTCTTTTGTTCTTTATTTGGATGAACATAAAGATTTAATGTAGTTGATATATTAGAATGTCCTAATATAACACTAACTGTTTTATAGTCACTATTTGCTTCAATACATCTAGTGGCAAAACTATGGCGTAAACCGTGAAATTTAATATCAGGAATATCTAACTTTTTCAGCAACCTCTTATAATAATTTCTATAAGTTCTTGGTTCTGTTGGTTTAGTATCATTAGTTAAAATGAAATATTCATCTTTAACCACTTTTTTCAATGGTTTTAAAATCTTAATTAAATTACTTGATAGCGGAATATCTCTAATTGACTCTTTAGTTTTCGGCGTATCAATCAAGATTTTTGTATACTTTTTTTCACCTTCGTCAGTTATATAAATCCTTTGAATTGTATGACGTATTTCAATAACTGCTTCATCGATGTCAATATCACACCATCGTAAAGCACATAGTTCACCAATTCTAAGCCCTGCACTCAAACAAATAACAATACCTAAATTTTTAAAAGTGAAATTTTCATTCAAGTATTCCATTAGCTTCCTTTGATTTTCACGGCTTAGTACATCAACAATCTTTTTATCATGATTTGTCGGAAACTTAATATCAATTTGACGATAAGATATCATTCCATTCTTAACACCAAACTTTAGAATCATCTTCAGAACAATAAGTATATCTTTAATTGTCTTTTCATTAAGACCATTACTTAATTCTTTTAATACATAAGCTTGTACCAACTCTTCGGTGATGTCCTCCTTTCCTTTAAATTCTGGGATAAGGTGATTATCCACTAATAGACAGTAAGCAGAATATGTTGATAACTTAACATATTGCTTCTTATCTTTCTTCCATAGCTCAGCTATGTTTTCAAAACAATTATTGACCATATTTTATTACCTCCTCGTATAGTCAAAATAATTGTAATAAATATGATCGTTTTTGTTTAACATTAAAGAAATAATAATTCTATCGTTCCTGATTTGAGATATAAAGAATTTGCTGATGAGTGGATAATTTCGAATATCTCTAATGAATTTACATTACTTACAAATAATTCTTTATCTAGAGATGATTTGAATTATGATTGCGGGTGTAGAAAGAATATTCATTATGGTGATATTTTAACAAAATATACTACAGTCAAAAATATTACTGATAATGATGTCCCTTACATCAACGATAACATAAAGATATCCAACAGTTCTATTAAGTTAATATCAGGAGATATAATCGTTGCAGACACTGCTGAAGACTATACTGTAGGTAAAGCAATTGAAATTTATGATCCTAATTCATTGGAAATATATAGCGGATTACATACAATACCATTACGTCCTAAACTTAAATTCGCAGTGGGATATCTAGCATACTATTTCAATTCGTATAATCATAAAAAGAGAATATTTCCGCTAATTCAAGGAATTAAAGTTTATTCAATTTCAAAGTCAGCTTTATCGTCATCTATAATCAAATTTCCTACATTAGAGGAACAGGATAAAATAGCTCAAATATTAATTAAAATCGATGCTCGCATTTCGACTCAAAAGAAAATCATTGAAGATTTATTATCTAGTAAAAATATAATTAAAAATAAAATGATTCACAGAGCCAAAGAAATAGGAAATTATTATACTCTTAAAGAATTAGGACAATATTTTAATGGTGTTGCTCATGAAAATAATATTTCAGAACAAGGATATGTTTTAATTAATTCAAAATTTATATCATCTAATGGAACTATAAAAAAACATGTAAATGATTCCTCTTTTGTGTTAAAGAAAAATGATATTTGCATAGTTTTAAGTGATTTACCAAATGGCAAAGCATTGTCTAAATGTTTTTTTATAAATAAAGATAATTATTATGCACTTAATCAACGTATTGCATGTATAAGAACAAATGATATTTCATTTTCAAAGTATCTTTATTATTATTTATCAAGAAATGATTATTTTTTGAAGTTTGATGATGGTGTAAGTCAAACTAATTTAAAAAAGGATGATGTTTTAAATTGTCCCATATATTATTCTGACTTTGTTAAGAAGTATATAGAATGTTTAGAAATAATTGATATAAAAATAAAAAATGAAAAGCAAATATTATTATTGTATGAACAACAAAAACAATATTTGCTTGATAAAATGTTTATATAAATAGTTTATTTAAAAGGTATTCTTTTTGCTTAATATAAAGTTGAAGAATACTTTTTTCATTATCAATCTTTTTATCTATTGATGTTAATATATTAACTATTTTAGAAATTGTTTTTTCGTCAGGCAAAGGAATTAATATATTTTCAACAATATTAGAATTTATATTACTTTGAGTTCCTTTTTCTAAATATGCTTCTAATTTATTTTCTTTAAAATAATTCAAATATTCATATATATAATCAATATTAATCCCTTTTTTTAATATCATTGAAAACATAGCTTGACTTGTAGCTAGTTCAATTTTATTAATACATGGCAACCCAACAGAAGCATACATAGATAATATTAAGCTTCCGGCTGGAACAATCCATGCTGAAGAGTTCTCCAACCCTTTAATTGAGATTTTTTTCAAACAATTATCTATATATTTTCCACTATTAGTTATATCAGTAATTGATAGAAAAGGTATATCACCATCATAATATTCTCTATTAGTTGTTTTAGGCGTTCCACCTGCTTTTCCTTTAACGTATAATTTTTTTAATGGTAGGAAATTGCCATAGTCATCAGTGAAAATATTATTTCTAAGTTGTTTTTTTAACAATTCGATATCTTCAATGATTTTCTTTTGAGTTTTTATTCTATCTTCAATAAGGTTTAAAAATGAAGCAATCTTTTTTTGATAATCTAATGAAGGTAAATAAATATTGAAATTTTCTAACCATCCAATATTTAAATTCATTTTTGATGAACCTGCAATTTTAGTTTTAACTTGATTCCAAAATGAATGACTATTCATCCAATGTTTTACAAACTCATTATTAATACTATTATTAATTCTTAAATAGCCTAGACTAACAAATATAGCAAGTTTTTCATCAGTCTCAAATATAACAGGATGCCCTAAGTTAGAACCAACACGAGTAAATAAAATGTCGCCTTTTTGAGGTTTGCAATTATTAGAAATTCTATTATATTCATCTAATGATATATAGTTAATATCATTTAAATCTAGAAAATCTTGAGAAATATTTTTGGAAGAAATAAAAGGTATTCCTTCTATAACATAATTTGGAGTATATGTTAATCCTAACCCAAATGATGCTATTTGCTTAACTTTTTTACACAAATGCTTTTCATTTGTAAATCTCAAAGCAGGAACATTACGTTCTTCTTTACTTTTAGAATCAACATTAGGGATTACATTTTGAGTGTTATTTTCATTCATAATGTTATCCTCCTTCTATAAGCCTAATTCTTTTAAATACTTTTCAATTTCAGCATCTAATTCCGCTCTTTTTGATTCTAATTCTTTGATTTCTGCCATTACTGCATGAATATCAATTTCTTCTTCCTCTTCAAATGTATCAACATATCTAGGAATGTTTAAATTAAAATCGTTTTCTTCAATTTCAGTTAAAGAAGCACAATGAGCATATTTTTCTACATCTTGACGTGCAACATATGTTTCTAAAATCTTTTGAATATTTTCATCAGTTAATCTATTTTGGTTTTTACCAGATTCATATTCTTTTGATGCATCAATGAACATAATATTGTCATGCTCTTTACATTTCTTAAATACTAAAATACAAGTAGGAATTGATGTACCAAAGAATAAGTTTGATGGTAATCCAATAACTGCATCTAAGTAATTCTTATCCTTAATTAAATATTTTCTAATTACCTCTTCAGCTGCTCCTCTAAATAATACACCGTGAGGTAATACAACTGCCATTGTACCAGCATCATCTAATAAATAAATCATATGTTGAATAAAAGCATAATCTGCTTTTGATTTAGGAGCTAATTTACCATAAGCACTAAATCTTTCATCATCTAAGAATTTAGGATCAGCTGACCAGTTAGCTGAGTATGGAGGATTAGCTACGATAGCATCAAATTTCAATTCCATATGATGAACACTAGGATGTTCTAAAGTATCATCATTGTAAATATTGAATCTATTAAATGGTACTCTATGTAGTAACATATTCATTCTCGCTAAGTTGTAAGTTGTTCCAACCATTTCTTGACCATAGAACTTAACTACGTTAGTTTCTTTTGCAACACGTAATAATAAAGATCCTGAACCACAAGTTGGGTCATAAACATTTCTTAATTGACTCTTACCAACTGTTACTAATTTAGCTAATAATTTTGAAACTGCTTGTGGTGTATAGAACTCCCCTGCTTTTTTACCTGCAGATGCTGCAAATTGACCAATTAGATATTCATATGCATCACCTAATACATCGATTTCAGCTTCATCATAGTGGAAGTTAATATCATTAATCTTTAACATAACTTTTGAGATTAATTTAGTTCTATCTGCTTCACCTTTACCTAATTTTGATGATGATAAATCCATATCTTCAAATAGGTTTTCAAAATCTTCTTGAGAATTTTTACCCATTGTTGAATCTGATAAAGCATTAATTGCCTTATGTAGCATAGAAATGTCAAATTGACCTTTATTAATCTTATCAATCAATGTAGACCATAAATGTTCTGGTTCAATAACATAACCTAATTCTGCTTCTTCATCTGTAAGAATTTCAATTAAGTCATTACGCATTTCTTCAATCTTCCATGCTTCTTCATAAGTCATTTCATCTTCTTCTAATTCTTTAGATACTCTTTTTACTAGGTTATCTGATAAATAGCGATAGAAAATTAAACCTAAAATATAATTTTTAAATTCAGAGGCATCCATATTTCCTCTTAAATCATTTGCAATTGCCCATAATTGGCTATGTAATTCAGCTTGTTGTTTTGCTTGTAATTCTGCTGTACTCATTTTTGCTTTTCTCCTTTATATATTATTTCAATTTGTGTTTTTAACAAGTTATCTTTAAGTTCTTCAAGACGTGCACCAACCTTTTTTCTTTCAATAGAAATTTGATATAGTTGTCCAATTTTTCGTTGTTTATCAATATCAACCAACGGAATTTCTAATCCTCTTAATGTTGCGATTGATAATGTGGAAACATAAGCCGTTCCTTGTGATGATTGTTCAATTACTTTTTTGAAGTAGCTATTTTCATTAAGTAACCAACATAAATAATTAGGATCAAGAACATTCTTATCATGTATTCGAATCACTGCGAAATTAGACAATGTTAATTTACCTGAACGTTCTGAAGTAATTACCATTGCTTTTTGCATTGTTAAACCGACAAGAACATCATCTTGTTTTGTAAATGTGCAACTTGAAATTTTTGAATTCAAGACCTTTGATTCTTGTTTTTCATATGTTAGTGAATTTCCAATAGTATAATTTAACTCTTGCATGCTAATCGTATCTAATAAAGTACATTCGTCAATGTTATTATCAGATTTGATACGAGTATAAATTGCACCCTGAACTATTTCACTTATTGCTTCAAGTTTTACCATCATAAAGTATCACCTCTCTTGCAATTTACATAAATATCATAAAATAAAAAGGATGCTTTGTCAACACCCTTTTGAATTTTTTGTTGAAATTTAGTTAAATTACATAAATTTTGATATAACATCTCGTATAAAATTAATGATTCTACCTACAATTGTCTTTTTGGTTTTCATTACAGAAACTATATTTTCTTGTTCTTTGATTTCTTTAACTTTTTCAATAGGTAAATCTGCTTTAATTTTTTCAGAAGATATTAATCCACCGAACTCATATTCAGCAATATATTCTTTTAATGTTTCTGGAGCAATTCCATATTTAGCTGCTTCAGCTAATATTTCTTTTTCTCTTTCTTGATTCATGTAATCTTCATATATTGAATCGACAGATTCTCCAGATTTAATAGCAGGAACAATATTCTTAATAAAGTTTTCAATAAGTTTAGCCTTAAGTTGTAATTCCTTATCTGTAGTTTTATCAATCATATCTAATAATTCTTGTAAATCTTTTTTCTTCTTTTCTTCATATGTTTCATTACCGATGATATTCTTAATTAAATTTAATATATATCTAACAGTAATTTTATCGTTTTGAATTAACTCTAAGCAGAAATCCACATCATCTAAAATAGAAACTTTTTCTACTTGTGTTCTTTGTCCTCGAGCTAATGCTAAATATTTACTTAAATAATCCTCGTATTCTTGATGAGATATATCTAACAAGTCTTTTGTAAATTCAAACTCAGTAAATGTTTGTAGTTTAACTAATGTTTGGACCATTCTTCTGAAAATAATAACAAACTTTTTAAGATAGTATTCATCTCCACCAATTTCTATTTGATACGGATCTGGTGCAACAACTTTTAAATGAGCAACAGCATTTTTGAATTCTTCTACATATGCATCCATCGAGCGCATAATTACTACATCCGTTGTATTAGTTTGAGAGAACAACATTACAGCATCATCAACTGCCTTTTTAGTTGTTTGATAACATACAACATTACCATAAGGTTTAGTTGATTTTTCTACACGATTAGTTCTAGAGAAAGCTTGAATTAAATCGTGATCTTTCATTCTCTTATCTATATATAATGTATTCAATCCAGGAGCATCAAATCCTGTTAAGAACATATTTACTACTAATAATATATCTATTTGTCCGCTCTCAACCTTATTAGAAACATCCTTAAAATATTCAGCGTATTTGTTAGTATCAAATCCTGTACCAAACATTTCATTGTAATCTTTAATAAATCTTTCTAGCGCATCTCTAGAATGTTCATCACGACCTTCAGACTCTTCATTTTGCCCGTAAGTAAAGATGGCAGCGATTTTTAAATCAGTTCCTAGCTCTTTGAATTTATCATAATATTTGATTAACATCGGAATGCTTTTAACTGTAAATAATGCATTATATGTTTTATTACGAGTTTTTGCATTGTGAATTTGAAGAATGTTTTTAGCAACTAGTTCAATACGTTCATCAGACATAATAACTTCGTCAGTATCGATAGCTTCAACTTTAGTTTGGTCTTCTTCATCATAATTACTATTGATTGTTTTTATGTAATCTACACTCCAACCTAATACATTATTATCTTTAATAGCATCTTTAATTAAATATGTATGTAAACACTTTTCAAAGATGTCTGCAGTTGTTCTACCATCTTGACTTGGATTTTCAGGGAATCTTGGTGTTCCTGTGAATCCAAAGTATTGTGCTTTAGGGAATTTCTTATTAATAATCTTATGCATATCTCCAAATTGACTTCTGTGACATTCATCAATTATAAATATAACCTTTTTATCTTTTAAAGGATTAATAACATCGACATATCTATCATTCTTACATGCGTTAGACATCTTTTGAATTGTTGTTAATATTAATTTTGAAGTTGGATCTTTTATTAATTTAATTAATTTCTCAGTATCATCTGTTGAATCAACTGAATCAGATTGATAACTGTTAAATTTCTTTAATGTTTGAGAGTCTAAATCCTTTCTATCCACTAAGAAGAATACTTTGTAAATTCCAGGTTCTGCCGATAACAATTGACTTAGCTTAAATGAAGTTAATGTTTTACCAGAACCAGTCGTATGCCATACATAAGCATTATTGTTAGTTTCAGTAGCTCTATCTGATAATGTTTCAACTGCAAATACTTGATAAGGTCTCATTATCATTAATAATTTATTAGTTTCTTCAATAACCATGTATCTAGCAATCATCTTAGCCACGTGACACTTTGGCAAGAAATAAATTGCAAAATCATAAAGATTATCTATTCTCTTATTATTAATATCAGACCAATAGAATGTCTTTTCAAAACTTAAATTACCATCACTGTTTGAAAAATATTTAGTATCCATACCATTTGATATAACAAAGAATTGAATATATCTAAATAAACTTACATTTAAAGAATGTTTTTTATAACGACATACTTGATCAAATGCTTCTTTAAAATCAATTCCTCTTCTTTTTAATTCAATTTGCACTAATGGCAGACCATTTATTAATAAAGTAACATCATAACGGTTAACATATTTCCCTTTATCATTATTTATTTGATGAGTAACTTGGAATTCGTTTTTACACCAATCTTTAGAGTTAAATAATTCAATATATAAATCAGTTCCGTCATCAGCTTTAATAACTTGTTTTTGTCTTAGATTTTTAGCACTATTGAAAATATTACGTCCTTTAACTTGATTTAATAATCTTTCGAATTCTTTATCAGTTAATTCTCGTCCACCCAATTCAACAGCATTATGTTTATTAATTTGCTTTCTGAAATTAGCTTCTAAAGCTTCTACATCAGGAATAGAAACCAATTCATATCCATCAGCTTGTAAATGCTTTATTAAGTTTTCCTCTAATGTTTTTTCGCTTTCATAATGAGTATCATTAATTTGCATTTAAATCACCTCAATAATCCTTAATGTTAATAATTAAAGTTCACATTACAAGTATTTTACCATATTTTAGAAAAAAATTGTAGTATAGCCAGAAGAATAATTATATTAAATGAAATTTTATCAAACTAAAAACAGTAGTTAAATACCTTAATTAATATAAAAACAGCTTAATTTTGCCCATCTGTTACCGCTTTGAGCACGAGGTTTACTAATGCTGGACTAGATATGTTCCCACATAACATTTAACAAATCACCATATCTGCATGTATTTTGTAAAAAAACAGGTGATTTCATCTAGTCATCACTTGTTCGCACGAACGATGTTTGAGCCTTTTATCTAGTCATTTTTGTAATATAGTACGAACCACCCTAGTTGTAAGTCGTTGTTTTTCTTGAATTTTTAGGACAAAAATAAAAAAGCGCCAACACCGGAAAAATCCAGTAATGACGCGGGTTTTTTGCACTTTTTAAACTACTTTTTTAGTTCTAGTAATGTGATAGATTCAACATGAGAAGTGAAAGGAAACATATCGATAGGTTGAATATATTTAACTTGATATTTTTCAGTAAGTTCTGATAAGTCTTTTGCAAGAGAAGCTGGATTACATGAAACATAAACAATTCGCTTAGGTAAGCATTTATTTATCGCTTCTTTAATATCTGGTGTCATACCTGTTCTTGGTGGGTCAAACACCATTACATCAGGTATAAAATGATCTTTTACTAAATAAGGTAAAACGTTACTAGCATTGCCTTCTATGAAGCGAATGTTTTTAATTTTATTAAGTGTAGCATTTTCTTTAGCGTTCAATACTGCTTGTTTATTTGATTCAACACCAACAACTTCTTTAGCCCATTTAGCTAAATAAATACCAATGCTTCCTACACCACAATATGCATCTAAAACATTTTCTTTAAATGAAAGTTTACATGCTTTTTTAACTTCATCATATAACGCTTTAGCTTGTACAGGGTTTAATTGGAAGAATGAATTTGGTAACAAATTATAATAATAGTCACCAATTTTTTCTTTAATACAATCTTTACCTAATACTTTAACAATATCTTTCCCAAAGATAGATGCATCATCAAAATTATTATTAATTGAATAATATACAGAAGTAACTTTTGTATTCTTCATAATTTCTTCTGCTAATTCTTTAATAGTTGGTAATTCTTTTGTTAAAATTAAAGTTACTTGAATTTCTTTTGAATATACACTTGCTCTTGCTACTAAATAACGAACATAACCTTTTTTGTTTTTAGGATCATACGCTTTAACAACATACTTATCCATCGCTTTAGCAACTTCATCCATAATTTGATTTATTGAATCATTTTGAACACTACATCCTTTAATTCTGATAAACTTTTCACTATTAGGAGCATATAAACCAAACACCGCACCATGCATTCCGTTTTTAGCAGGAAGATTAACTTTAGCGCGGTAGTTATGTGGATCCTCCATTAAAATAGTTGGTTTAATTTCAAAACTACGAGGATTAATTTTAGTATATCTTGTTATACTTTCCATTAAGATATCACGTTTAATATCACGTGTTGCTTCATATGATACGTGTTGTAAGCTACATCCACCACATTTTGTGTAATATGGACAGAATGGTTCTACTCTATCTTTAGAAGGTGTTTTAAGTTCTACTAATTCTGCAGTTGCATACCCCCTATGAAGCTTAGTAATTTTTACTAATACATTTTCTTTAGGTAATACACCATCAACAAAAATAGCTAATTTTTTATAGTAGCCTATCCCTTCTCCATTTATACCAATTCTTTTAATATCTAAAAATATTTCATCGCCTACATTAAGTTGTGCATTCATAAAAATCACTCCAATCGCTTAATTATACTATAAAAAACAAACTCAATAAAGAGTTTGTTATAAATATTTGAAAAATTATCTATTTAATAATTCTTTAGTACTTGTAAAAATATAACCTTCAGCTTGTAATTTATCGATTATACTACTTAAAGCTTGGGCATTATCACTAGAGACTGCGTGTAGTAAGATGATTGCACCATTATGAATATTTTTACAAACTTCTTGGACTGCGAATTCTATTCCATTTTTATGATCCCAATCTTTATAAGCTACACTCCAAAACAAGGGAACATAACCTAAGTCTTTTACCACTTCTAAACTTTTTTGATCAAAATTACCCGCAGGTGGTCTAAAGAATTTTGTTAGATTACTTCCTGTCAAATTATTATATTTAATCTCTAATCCTTTAATCTCTTCTTCAATTTGACCTCTATTTAATGTTGTTATATTTTTATGTAAATTTGAATGGTTTGCAAGAATATGACCTTCCTCTTTCATTCTTAACACTAAGTCTTTCGCACTATCAATATAATGACCAGTTAAGAAAAAGGTTGCATTAACATTCTTTTCTTCTAACACATCTAAAATCTTTTCTGTATATCCATTTTCATATCCACAGTCAAATGTTAGATAAATATTCTTTTTATCTTTATCACCAACATAAATTCCGCCTACACTATCTAAAATACCTTTATAAATTCCAATATCTGGTTGCTTATGTTCGGTATTTTTCTTAACGCCAAATCCATATGCGCTTGTTCCTTTACTAACTACAAATAATAAGAAGCTAATAAATAAAACTAATATTATTTTATACTTTTTCATTGTCCTCCTCTGGTGTACCAATAATAGTATTTACGTCTTCATTAGGCAATAATCTGGCATTTTTTTCTTTTTCATAAAAGTTTAAAATCACTCCAATTACTAATCCTTGTGCGAGTAAATATACCCATATCATAAAAACTATAAAAAATGTTAAGGCTCCATATATAGCTTTATAATTTGTAAAGATATTTACATAGATTGTAAAACCAATTGTAATAATATACCAAAAGAGTGTTGTAAATAAAGCACCCTTATTTATTTCTTTAAATTTAACTGAATGAGGAGTAATAAAGAAATTAATACAAATAGAAATAACATAGGGTAAAAATAATAAAATTATATACTTAAGTATCTGCCAAAATAAATTAGAAAAGAAATGTTTTCCAATAACAATTAAAATAAAAAATAATTCAATTATAAACAGTGTTGCGGTTAAAAAGATAATTGCGGTTAATCTTTTTATCAAAGTAAACTTATCATTAACCTCTTCATAAATCATCTCTCCTGTTTTAAGTAAATGGAAAAATAAACTCGATGCTCCGTAGATACTAGTTGCTATAAAAAAGATTGTAAATATCACATTTGAATAATCAATATTATTTTCAATTCTAGTTAAAAATGTCATTATTGTTTTATTAGCTACTTCAAATTTAAAATCAAAAAGATTACTAATGTATAAAATTAAATAAGCCAAAGAACCACCATTTATGATTAAAAAAAATGCTATAGAACCAGAAAGAGTACTATAGCTTTTTTTCATTAATCGTTTATAAGTTTTAAAAATTAAAGAAAGAAAGCGCAATTTCCATCACCATTATTAGTATGAGTAATATGCGCTTTAATTATTAATAAATTATTTAGTTAATCTAACAACATCGCGTGCAATCATAACTTCTTCGTTTGTTGGAACGATGTAAACTTTAACTTTAGAGTTTGGTGTAGAAATGATTCTTTCATCAGATAAAGTATCATTTAATTGTTCATCTAATTCAACACCTAAACAAGCTAAGCGGTCACAAATGTTTTTACGGAAGTGACCTAAGTTTTCACCCATACCAGCTGTGAAACAAATTGCATCACAACCACCCATATATACATAATATGAAGCGATATAGTCAACAATACGTTTAGCACCGATATCGAATGCTAATTTACAACGTTCATTACCTGCTTTTAAACCTGCAGTTAAGTCACGACCATCGTTACTGATTCCACTGATTCCAAAGTAACCAGATTGTTTATTTAAAATTGTAATTAATTCAGAAATGCTTTTACCTTCGTTTTTAGCAACTACTTCTAATACAGTTGGGTCAATGATACCACTTCTTGTTCCCATAGGAATACCTTCAAGTGGTGTTAATCCCATTGATGTATCAACACATACTCCACCTTTTACAGCTGAAAGTGAAGCACCGTTACCTAAGTGACAAACGATAATATTAACATCTTTAACATCTTTACCCATTAATTCAGCACATCTATGTGATACGAATTTATGAGATGTTCCGTGTGCACCATATTTACGAATTGCATATTTAGTATACCATTCATATGGAGTTGCATACATATAAGCTTCAGGAGCCATTGTTTGATGGAATGTTGTATCAAATACAACTACTTGAGGAACGTTTGGTAATGCTTTTTGGAATGCTTTAATACCAACAACGTGAGCTGGGTTATGTAATGGAGCTAATGCTGATAAGTCAGAAATTTTTTGAATAACTTCTTCATCAACTAAACAAGAATCATCAAAGAATTCTCCACCTTGTACTACACGGTGACCAACACCTGTGATTTCTTCTAAGCTTTTTACGATTCCTTTTTCTACTAAAGCTTCAAGTAATAATTCAACACCAACTGCGTGGTCAACTAAAACTGGATTAGTTTCATCTTTTTTACCATTATATTTGATTGTGAAAATACCAGGAACATTTTCGCCATTAATAGTTGTTCCGATTTTTTCCATAATACCAGAAGTGATTACTTCTTCACTTGGCATCTCTAACAATTGAAATTTAATTGATGAGCTACCTGCGTTTACTGCCATAATTTTTGCCATATTATTTTACCTCTTTCTTATTAATTAAAAACCAATCTTCAATTTGTATTAAAGCTTTATTTAGTAATCCTGGATCACTAAAACTTGGTAATTCAACTAGTAAACATTTCTTGCTTTCAAGTGGTTTTCTAGTGAAAATTACAATACTTTTTGGATTTGCTTTAAACATATTAACCGGTAATTCTAAAACCCCTAAAACACTTCCATGATTTACAATATTTTCTTTAAAGAATCCATTCTCATCGTGTTCAAAGAAATCATTTGGAACTATACCAATAAAATATCCATCTTCTTTTAAAGATGCCATATGTTGTAAGATGCACATATAAGGGAAATAATATTCTTTATCAAATGCTTTTACAGTATGATTTGGAATATCTGCTACAACAATATCGATATCACTAAAAGGATGATCTAGGGTATCTTGACAGAATATTTCAATATCATAATTTAATAAGTCACCTTGGATACTTGCGATATCACATAATTCTCTTACATTATCAATTCCAAATAAATGTAGGTCACAATCAAGATGATTAGCTACACTATATAATAAATTACCACTTCCAACTACTGGATCTAAGACATTAAGTTTTTTAACCTTACCTTTAAGTTTATTGATTAGGTATGAAATAAAAATACCAAGTGTATCAGGAGTAGTATCGCCATTTTTAAGATTACTTTCATTAAAAGCTCTTAAAACCATTAATTGAAATGCTTTACGAATTTCTTCTACATTAAAATCAACATCATCAAGCTTATGATAAATTTCCATAAGTTCATTCTTTTGTTCTGGCGTTGCTTCCTTATTTAAGACATCTTGTGCAATAATATTTCTTCCTGTTTCAATTAACAATTTAAAAAAACTTTGTTTCTTAACTTCGTATAATTTATTAATTGATTCATCTAACACATCATAAAATAATTCTAAATTAGGAGTTTCGTTCATTTTTTTCACCATTTGTCATTATAACATATATTGTTATAATTTTAAACATAATAAAAGAAAAAACTGAGGTTAAATTTTTTTAATCTCAGTCATATCAGAAAATAAAGTTGTAAATTTAGTAGCTAAAGAAGGAACGGAATCGATAATTTTTTCAAAAAGATGTGTTTCTTTTTCTAAATGTAAGACACTTACTTCATCACCTTTACACACTAAGAATGCGATAGGTGATATAAAGATTGTTCCACCTGTACCTCCACCAAAAGGATTGTCGTTAATGATTTTCGCACTAATATCTGACCCTCCTGCTAAAAAGCCCATTCTCACACGTGAGATTGGAATTACCCTTACAGCTTCACTAATAATAATCGCATCACCAATGATTGTGTCGACATCAATCATCTCTTTAATGTGTTCTAAACTAACCTTTAATAACGTATTTAATTCATGATCCATGGATTTTTCTCCCTTTATAATATTTGAATAACATCTTGAAATTCTTTAACATTACATAAAATATATTTATTACTCTTATATTACAAATAAATGAAAAGTCTAAATCTTCTCTTTCATTTGAATAAACTACCGTATAACTATAATCTTTAAGCTTTTTACAATTAAACTCAAAGAAACTATTTAAATACGATGATAATAAATAAAAGGTGATTACTTTATAAGTTTGACTATATTCATCAAAAAATTTATAAAAGTTTGCTTTCTCAATAACTGTTTGTTTTGCTATATCCTTAAATAATGGATTAAGTGTTTGATATAAATGAATTTGATCTTTAAAATTAAAATCATTTTGTACTCCTAATCTCCTTACGGTCTTCATGAATCTATTGTAATCTAGGTCTGCCGTAAACATTAAAAAACTAACTTTAACATAATTAATGTCTTCTTTATTATGAACTGATAATTTCAATTGAGATAACATTATAATAATTAAGATGATTGTAACAATAATCCAAATAAACAAAATAACCACCAATAATATTGTTAACCATTTTATTAATATTATTCATCATTAATATAATATGTTTTTAAAAATTTAATGTTACATGATATAATAAGTGGTGGTGAAGAACATGAAGAAAATAGCTATAAAGTTAATTGAATTTTATCAAAATAAAATGTCACCCAATATGAATAAGCGTTGCAGATTCTATCCTTCCTGCAGCAATTATGGGTTAGAATGTTATAAGCGTTTTAATTTTTTCAAAGCGTCTTTTTTAACTTTATATCGAATTATTCGTTGTAACCCTTGGAATAAGGGTGGATATGATCCAGTCCCTGAAAAGAAAAGTAAGCTTATTAAAATAAAAGATAACTATTATATTTTAGAATATCGTGAAAATACTGATAGACCAAATCTTGCTTATATTTACCGTGAAGATGGAGCATATATAATTGATGGTGGAAATAGTAAGAAACACATAAACCATTTTTATAAAGAGTTACAAAAAAATAAATTACCCCTACCTAAATATAGTATTCTAACACATCATCACTGGGATCATTCATTTGGTCTATATTATTCAAATACAATAACATATGGATTAAATGAAACAAATAAAATATTAATTAAACATAAAGAAATATTAAATGATGGTGGAATTAAAGAATTAATCAAACAAAACGAATTACCTAAGTTTTGTTTTGATCATATCTTATTAGAATATAAGGGTAAATTAAAACAAGCAAAATTAAAATTAGTTGATAAAGTAATAGAGGATACATTTGAAATAGATGATTTAATTATGTTTAATTTCCCATCAAATCACACTACAGAAAACTTAGCTATTTTAGATAAAAAAACACAAATCCTTTTCTTAGGAGATGCGTTATGTGGAAAAATAGTTGATTATGATTTTATTAGGGATAAAGAAATAATCAAAGAACAACTTTCTTTAATTAAAAAATTAGATTTTAGTATCGCAATTGAGTCTCATAACGCTCCTGTAAAAAAAGAAGAAATTATTAAAAAATTAGAAGAAAAATTAATAGATTAAAGAAAAAAACTAAACTTTTAAAACAAGTTTAGTTTTTTGTTAAATATGTATTATTTTCATCAAAGTAAACTTCACGTTTTTTGTAAAGGTCACCTAAAGCACGTTTAAATGCTTTTCTACTCATATGAAATACTTCTTCGATTTCTTCTGCTGTTGTTTTAGCAGTAAAAGGCATTTTACCACCATTGGCTTTTAAATAATCTAAAAGAATTTTTTCATCTGATTCAACCATTTCTTCTTTTACTTTATTTAATGAACCAACTAATTCATCTTCATGACGTCCGATAATCATTACACTTACAGCCTCACCTATACGATGTTCGCCACGGAATTGTTTATTAGAAATATAGATATAATTTCCATCTTCTGTAATTGCGTTAATCGCATTTGGAGTAACCCTACAAATATGTGCGTCAATAAATTCTCCAACTTTAACTTCTAACAATTTTGGATTAAGTTCAATAATTTCATTTTTTGTCATAAGTAAGGCATTTAATTTGTCTTTATAGATTACTAATTTAACAAATAATTTATCGCCAACCTCAGGCCAAATTCTAGCGTTTTGTGGAAGATAATCCTTACTAATTAAAATATCTTTAAATGTTCCGATAGAAACGAAGACACCTAATCGCGCATTAGCTTCTACTACAGTTGCCCAACCTGGTTTACTCATTGTTACAGTAGGTTGTTCTAAGGTTGCTGAAACACGACCTTTTGAGTCAAACTGAACAAAACATTCAACCATACTATTTATTTCTAATTCTTCTCCATTTGTTTGTTTAAAGTGAAGTAATAATTGTTCATCTTTATTACTTAACATATAACCTAAGTCACTTTTTCTGACTACAATGAAAGAATTCATTTCACCAATTTTTATCATTTAATTTCACCTAATTTCTGTCGCCGTCTTTATAATTACGGTCTGTTTGTCTCACGTAATCTTCGTGAGTTAATCTCTTACCCGAAGAACCCTCGTTTTTTCGACGGGCTTCGTACTTCTTTAACAAATAATTGATCTGCTTTTGAGATAGTTCTTTGCTCACGCTTACCACCCTTTAAATTATTCTTTTGTAAGATATTCATCTCTTTCAATTTCTTCATGAACAAATTTGCATTATTTTCATTATGACCAGCTTCAGCGCAATCACAAATGAAAATAAAACTAAATTCTAAGTTATCTTTAAAGATTAAAGTAATTCTTTTATAACATGTTTTTTCAAATGCAAAACGATATCCAATTAAGTTATGATAAGGAATCATAAAATCAACGGCTTTATTACCCTTATATGTATAAAAGAAATTTAATTGATAAAAGTAAATACAATCATCATTAAATAACAATGCATATTTTCCTTTATAAGGATAGTTTCCTTTAATAACTTTTATAAGCACAGGTCTAGAACCTTTAATTACGCCTGTTTGACGTAGTTCTATTGTCTTTTGCTCTACATCTACCATATGATTACAACTCTAACTTTAATCGACGAATTACTTCATCATGTCCTAAAACTGAAACGATGTCATCCATCGCAATACCGTGTTCTTGGTGTGTTAATAATAATCTTAATCCTTTATAGAATTGAGTTATTACTCCACGATACATTTCTGGATTTTTAGCATATTTTTTCTTATCAACATAACCTAATTCTTTACTTAAATCTTTTAATGTTTTTTCACTACCAGCTTCTTTTTCAGTGAAGTATGTAATAAACGCAGAAACAATTTCACTTCTAATTTCTTTTGGTAAGTTTTCTTCAATTAACGCATTATATACTTCGTTATCTTTTTCGAAGATATCACTATATAATGAACCAAATACATGCATAAAGTCTTTATAACAATTTAAATCTTTACGGTGTTCACTTGAATCTGGTCCTTGTGTTTGGAATAATCTTGTCGTAAATTCTAAATCACTTGTTAAACGAGTATATAAATCTTTATCAAATTCTAATGCCCAAGCTAATTGATTTTTAACATTTTCTTCTACACTTGTATTGTAGATAATTTCACTTGAAATACTGTTTAATTTAGTAATATCATATAAAGCACCAGAAATACTCATTGAATCAAATGTCATTTCAAAATCATTTAAGTCAGCATCTTTATTAGCTAAATACCATTCTTCAAAGTTAGAATTAATTAAAGTATATAAATAAACATATAAAGCTCTGATTGGATATCCTTCTTCTAAATAGAATTCCGCATTACTTTCTGGATCTTTACGTTTACTTAATTTTCGACGTGAATCACCATCTAATTTCATTACTGGAGCAACGTGTGCATAACTTGGTAATTTGAACCCACATGAAGTAAATAATTGAACATGAATTGGAAGTGATGCGATCCATTCGTCACCTCTCATTACAATTGTTGTTCCCATAAAATGGTCATCACAACAGTGAGCGAAATGGTATGTTGGAATTCCGTTTTCTTTTAATAAAACGAAGTCATTAACATTGTTTTCCATTTCAATGTAACCTTTAATTAAATCAGTTACTCCAACTCTTTCTTCAATAGTATCAGGGACTCTGAAACGTAATACAAATGAACCTTTTTCAGCTAATTTAGCCTTAGCTTCTTCAACAGTTACATCACGATATTTTGCATATTCACGGTAATAACCTGGAGCTACTTTTAATTCTTCTTGTTTTGTTCTGATTTCATTTAATTCTTCTTCACTACAAAAACAAGGATAAGCATAACCAGTTTCAACTAAATGTTTAGCTACTGCATGGTAAATATCAATACGTTCTGATTGAATATATGATCCGTATACTCCTCTTTGTTCTGTTTCACTAATAACACCTTCATCAATTTGAACGCCTAAACGGTTAAATACGTTACAAATGATTCCTTTACTATTAGCTACTTCTCTTTTTTTATCAGTATCTTCAATACGTAACATAAATACACCACCTGCTTGATGAGCAAGTTTAGCATTCATAAGTGCTGTGTATACTCCTCCAATATGTAAAAATCCTGTTGGACTTGGTGCGAATCTAGTTACAACAGTTCCTTCACTTCTTCTAGGAAAACGTGCTTCTAAATCCTCGATTGTTAAATTTACATTTGGAAATAATAATTCTGCCATTAATTTGTTATTCATTTTAAATCGCCTCTTTATCTATAATTAAATGATAAATTATCATTTATCTACCAAAAAAGATTATATCATAACCCTTTGGCAAATAAAAGAAAAAAAGACTCTCAACTACATGAAAGTCTTTTATAATATAATTATTTTTTACTACTTACTAAGTAAATTAACAATTAAATCCCATAGAGGTGTAACATTTAATAAAACTGGTACAATAATTAATGAAATAACACTCATTAATTTAATTAAAATATCCATAGCTGGACCAGCAGTATCTTTTAATGGGTCACCGACTGTATCACCAGTGATACTTGCTTTATGAGTTTCGCTATGTTTTCCACCAAAGTTTCCTTCTTCTACGTATTTTTTAGCATTATCCCATGCTCCACCTGAGTTAGCCATAAATACCGCTAACATGATTGCAGAAGCTAAACCACCCATTAATAATCCACCTAAACCACGTACACCGAAAATAAATCCACATGCAATTGGACTGAAGATAGCAATTACACCAGGTAAAATCATTTCTTTTAATGATGCTTTAGTAGAAATATCAATACATTTGTTATAATCGGCAACTACTGTACCTGATAAAATACCAGGATTTTCTTCAAATTGGCGTCTTACTTCTTCTACCATTTTATTAGCAGCTCTACCAACTGAAGCAATTGTTAATGCACTAAATAAGTAAGGTAACATTGAACCGATTAATAAACCAATTAATACAACAGGATCGTCTAAAGAAACTTTACCAACTAAATCCGCGCTTTGTACAAAAGAAACAATAAATGCTAAAGATGTTAGGGTTGCAGAACCAATACAGAATCCTTTACCAATAGCTGCAGTTGTATTACCAACTGAATCTAATTTATCTGTGATTTCACGAGTTGTTGGAGGTAAATCAGCCATTTGTGCAATACCACCAGCATTGTCACTAATAGGACCATAACCATCAACGCTAACAGTTATACCAACAGTACTTAACATACCTACAGCAGCTAATGCAATACCATAACCAGCACCGAAGAAATAAGCAATTGCGATTGCAGCTACTAAACAAATAATTGTTAAAGCTGTAGATTTCATACCAGTACCTAAACCTGCAATAATATTAGTTGCATGTCCAGTTTGACTTTCTTTTGCAATTCTCTTAACTTCTTTAAAATCACTTGAAGTATAAATTTCAGCAATAAATCCTACACCAATACCAGCTAATAAACCAGCGATTACACATACCATTAATTTCCAATCACCAACATAGAAGATTGATAGTAATGCAGAAGCAACAACTACAATACCAGTAGCAACATATGTAGCAATATTTAATGCTTTATGAGGATTTTGCCAATTTCTACATCTAATGAATAATACTGATAGTGCACTTGCTAAAACACCAACACCAGCAATTATAACAGGGAATAAGATAACTCTATCTCCTACTTGGCTTAAACTAGCGTTTGTTGTAACAGCAAAGAATGCAGCAGTTAATGCAGAAATAATTGAACCAACATAAGATTCTGTTAAGTCACTACCCATACCAGCGATATCACCAACGTTATCACCAACATTATCTGCAATAGTTGCTGGATTTCTAGCATCATCTTCAGGAATATCATATTCAACTTTACCAACTAAGTCAGCACCAACGTCAGCAGCTTTAGTATAAATACCACCACCAACACGGGCAAATAAAGCAATCATTGAACAACCTAAACTATAACCTTGTAAAATTTTAATTGGAACACCCATGTTGCCATTTGAAATTGCTAAGCTAATTAAGAAGATTAGTGCTAATCCTAATAAACCTAAGCCGGCAACACTTAAACCTAAAACTGCACCACCAGAGAATGCAACTTTTAATGCACTAGACATACCTTCAGAAGTTGCTTTTTCTGCAGTTCTAGCATTTGCTTTTGTTGCAATAAACATACCAATCCAACCAGCAATACCTGAGAATGTTGCACCAATTACAAAACATAAAGCTGATTGCCATCCTACACCTTCAGCCTCTTCAAGTCCAGGAATAAATCCTAAAACAGCTAATAATAAAGCAAAGCCTAAGATAAAAGGAATAATTACTTTAAATTCACTTTTTAAAAATGTAAGAGCTCCATCATGGATATATTTATGAACCTCTTCTACTTTTGCATTAGTAAGTTTGATTTTAGATACTTTATGAAATAATACATAAACATATGCTAAAGTAACCAATGTTGCAAAAATAACTAATAAAAGAACAATTGTGTTTTCTTTAATCATAATAAATAAAAAAATCCTTTCTAATATAATAAATGAAAATATATTTATATATTTTAAAACTATTATACATAAAGTGTTTAGTAAAAGCAAACAATTTCAAAAAAAATGCGAAAAAAAAGCACGCTTAGCGTGCTATTGAATACATATATTCTGTTTTTTCTAAGATACTTAGATAAGTGTCCTTATATATACTCAGTTTATAAAATAAAGGGAGTAAAAATGGAGCGAGTGATGAGAATCGAACTCACACAATCAGCTTGGAAGGCTGAGGTTCTGCCATTAAACTACACTCGCATATATATGTAAAGCTGGTCGGGAAGACAGGATTTGAACCTGCGACCTCCTGGTCCCAAACCAGGCGCTCTACCAAGCTAAGCTACTTCCCGTTTTCGTTTTCAGCATTAGTTATTATAACACAACTTTTTTTGAATGCAATACCTTTTTTTAATTTTTTTTAATTTTTTTTAATTTTTTGCATAAAAATGAAGTTTTTTTATGTTTTTTTATGATTTTTTTATATTTTTTCGCTTTTTTTTATTAAAATTTCTTAATTTTTAAGTGAAAAATATTTTAAAAAAATAAAAAAGTCTAGTATTAACCAGACCATTTATTAATAAAAATATATATTTTATAACAACTCAAAAATTTTCGAACAAGGCTTATATAAAAATAAAATTGATACAAAACTAACTACCGCTAATGTTATTTCAAAAGTAATATCTGATATTAAATAAGCAATTGGGGAAATTGAAATCAAGAAATAAGAAGGAATAATATATAACCAACAATATATAAATGAATATAATACTCCTAATAAAGCTAATATAATTGGCGATTCTACTTTTTTAAATATTGTACATAATGAAAGTGGAATGATTAACCACCCAATAAGCATTGTAGGTGTATACATTAAACTAAAACTACTCATATAGAAGTTATCTAACAACACATGTAAAACTATTATTATAGAACTTTTTGCCAAACCTAATTTCTTTGAAAACAAAATAATTAAAAATACTGTTAATTGAATTCCTGGTAAACTCGCCAGTAATTGTTCTTGTACAAATAAGATAGTAGTCATTACAGCTATTATTGTAATGTCTTTTGTGCTTTTAATTAGTCTATTTCCATCCATTAATTACAAACCCATATTCATTTAATCCATCAAGTGGAGTTTCACCAATTCCTACTGTTGATGCCGCACCATTTACAGCAGTATAGCTCCATGATACATCAATTGCACCACTAGCACATTCACTATAATTAGCAAAATAGCCTTGTGTATAAGTTAGACCATATCCACTATCAGCTAATACTAAATAATCATTAGACTCTTCACTAAAATAATATTTACCATCTTTTTTTATTAATGTATCAGTCACAGTTTGACATCCTACATAACTAATTGTATATTTGGCAACAATCTTATTATCAGTAAGATCTGAATTATCTGAATCACTTTCATAAATAATAAAATCAAATGATCCATCAACTTCTGGTTTTTCTTTACAACCAGTTAATGTTATTACTAAACTAACTAAAAGTAAAGCAACAATAAAATAAATTTTTTTCATTTCTTTTTACTATCACTAATATAATCTAATCGTCCTCAGCAATTATCTTATAAGAGGATAGTACTCCTCCTAATTTTACTTATCTTAGGTAAGTCTCCTGACTTTGCTTCTTTCTACTCTCAACCTTCTCAAGTATTACTCAATGGCATATTAGATTTCGTCCACATTACAGTTACTGGGATAGTCCAAGACTTTCACTTGGTTCCTTATTAAGCTATTGCTAGCGCCTAAGCAATCCTTATTATACACCACATAAAATTTAAAGTAAACGTTTTGAGGAAAGAGAAAAAAGTGTCAGTTTTTTAAACCGACACTCTACCTTTTAATACTTACAATTAACAAAGTAAAAATTACCTTAACGCTTCCGCATAATTATCGTAGTAAGAAATCTCTACTTCTATATTTTCTTTTATATATTTTTCCATTTCCACCGAATATGACAAAACATTATCAACATCCATTCGTTTAATAATAATTTTGTTATCGTGCATTTTTCTTTTTAAAGCTTTTTCTGAAGGAATCTTTATCATTTTAATTTCTTCAATATTTATTTCAAAATTTACTCCCTTATGATTTAAAAAAATAATTTTCCCTTCACTAAACTCAACAAAATCTTTTTTCAGTAAATTACAAATAGAAAAACATATTGGGATGCAAAGGAATAATGGTCCTAACAAACGTAGCAATTCATCATAAGAAGTGATAAAGTAAATTACCAAAAGTATTACAAATAAAACTAAACAAACTATAGCTACTTTTTTAAATAATTTTTCTTCATTAGTATTTGTACGAAACTTCATTTAAATCACCTCAAAATTTATATATTATCATTTAATATTTAATTTTATATTTCAATGAAACTTTTGCACTTTCTCCAACAAGTGTTAATTTATAAGAATCATTACCATTTAAAATATCAAAATTAACTTTTTCATTTGCTTCTATTTTCTTTACAATCATACCGTTTGATACTATAACAAGCATTGCATTTCCAGACTCACAAGAAAAATCAATATCAAAATTAATATTTGATCTGTCACTTCTAATTTTTTCAATTTCAACTAATCCTGATAATTTGCTTACTTTATACGTCCCTTTCAATTCTCCATTAATAAAAGAACTAGATTCAAAAACACCTATTGTTATTGTATTGATTCTCCCGTTTAAAATATCCTCATCTGTAAATGTAACAATACTATAATCGTCTGGTCCGTTAGTATCTTCTATTTGAGAACATGAACTTAACATAACAGATAAAAATACTAATAATAAACATAAAATTTTCTTCATTTTTAAAATCTCCTTTTTAATAATCTAATAATCTCCCGTAATCATTCCACTGTCCATACATATTGCCATTTTTAGTTTCAGCAATTATATGCATCAACATCTTTTTATAAGCATCTACATTTTTTGTTCGATAAAAAGATAAATTAGATAATCTTATACGTTGATATAAAGGATGGAAAGATTTAAATTTTGACCAAATACGGGCTTTTTTCAATTCTTTAACAACTTCTTCATCTACCTTAAAACTAACCAAGCCCAAAGGAGGTAAAGTTTTTCTTCCTAACTCTGTCATTAATCCCAATTTTTCTAATCTTTTTACTCTTTCTTTATTCAATTCAGTCCAGTGACTATTCTTTCTTCTTGGAGAAAACCTTTGATAAGATACGCCATCTATTACTCTTAAAGTACTATCAATCCAGCCGAAACATAAAGCTTCTTCTAATGCATCAAGATAATTTAATTGGTCAATATCCATTGGCACCCCTCTATATAAAGACACATAACATTCTTTCTCTACACTAGCATTTTCTTTTAACCAACGCCTAAAATCTCTTCTATTTTTAAAATTTAAAATATTCTTATATTCCATAATACTATTACTTATATTTAAAATCCTCTAGAAACTATATCATTCCAAGCTTCTTCATCTATTTCCTCATTCTTAAATAATTTCTTCTTATCATCTTCTGTAATCATACGTAAAACCCTACAAGGATTACCTACAGCAACACACCAATCTGGAATATCTTTTGTAACAACACTTCCAGCACCAATTACTACATTACTTCCAATATTAACCCCTGGACAAATAACACTATTTCCACCAATCCATACATTATCACCAATTGTTATCGGTCTACCATATTCATATAAAGAATTTCTAGTAGATGGATAAATAGGATGTCCAGCAGTATAAATTACAACATTAGGTGCAAATAAACAATTATCACCAATTGTTACTTTTGCTACATCAATAATAGTACAATTATAATTTACAAAAAGATTTTTACCTACACTAATATTTTTACCATAATCACAATAAAATGGAGGATTAATAAAAGCATCAACATCGCCTAATAATTCTTTAACAATTTCGCTAATAGCTTCAAAATCACTTCTATCAGCAAAGTTTAATTTTTGTAATATTTTACGACACTTTCTTTGTTCTTCCATTACTTCATTATCAGATATATACGCTAAATTTTTATTTCTTCTTTCAATACTATTCATTTTATCCCTTCTCCCTTCCCACTTAATTATAGCATAATAAATACCCGATAAAAAGATAAAAAGCCTAGTAGATACTAGACTTCACTATTATTTATTTTTTTAAATCAATACCAAGTTCCATGCCTTCATACATATAATCATTCCATTTAAAGTTTTTATATGTATTAACATGGTAGCGATGCATCTCTTCAACTAATAAAGAAAATTTACCAACTGTTTGATGTTTTGGGAATACATCAAAATATTCACCTCTAAGATAGAAGTTAAAGAAACTTGAATCCACTTCTGTTATTAATGTAAATAAGTTATTATAATCTACATCAAATTCATAAGGCTCACCATTTCTAGTACCTCTGTAATGCATACCAGTATGATCGACTCTAATTTTACCTTCACCAACGATGAAACTTGTTTTATTATCACCAACAAGCTTATATTCATCTAAATTACCAATTTGACATTCATCTTCAAAATAATAATCTGGATTTTCTCTAATTTCTTTAATTAATTGAGCACGTTGTTGTTCTACCCATTGGAATGGAGATTCTGGAATAATTGATCCTTCAAATGGATGGAATTCATAATAGTCATCCATAGTTGCACCATTTCCACAACTTGTACAAACGATTTGATTCCCTTCACCTTTCATAGTGAATTCTTTTCCACACTTAGGACATTTGTAACAGAAATCTTCTAAACGATGACAAATTCTTCCGTGTGTTTTCCATTTAATTTTCTTTTCTTTATTCCAAGCATATTCATCGCGTCTAAATTTTTCATTGATAATATCATCCATCTCTTCAACAGTTAATCTTTCAACATCTTCTTTAGAGAATAATAGCGACATAGTTGCATGAGTTTCACCTAAACGTTCATCTAAACAAACTTTTGTATTTTGTAAATATTGACCTTCAAGATAACATAAATAAACAGGAACTTTAAAGTGTTTAAACATTTTACTAGTACCAGGTACGATAGGTTTATTTCCTCCATAATCACTAGCTAATCCTTCTGGAGCAAATGTTACACATCCACCTTTTTTAATTACTTTACTTGTAGCCGAAATAGTTAATCTATCAGGGCTATAGTTTTTCTTAGGAATAACTTTATTTAAACCAAAGATGAAAGAAAATTTCTTTCTGTAAAATTCATTATTACCCGCAATCATATTAGTAATTCTTGGATAACATGCACCACTAACATACATATGGTCGATTCTTGATAAGTGATTGAAAATTACAAAACATGGTCCATCACAATCATTAACATCATCGATAATATGGAAATTAGGTTTGTATTTACGTCCAATAATATCAACCATAATAGTCTTATATATCCAAGCAATTATTCTTGGCGCAGGAGCATATTCTCTTTTCGCAAGTTTCTTTGAAATTGGTATTTTTTTTGACATATTTTACTCATCCTTTTTTAAATTTTTCGTCATTAGTAAAATTATAACATTTTTTTACAAAAAAGCAAATTTGTATATTTTACCGTTTTTGTAACAAAAAAAGCCTAGCATAAACTAGACTTATTTTTTTATTTATCAACAGAAGATTAATTACATATAAACTACAGTAAATACCTACACTAAAAGAATATAAAAACAAAGAGCAATGAAGTAATTAAATTTTTAATTATATATGTAAAGATTATTTTTTATTTTTCTACCTCTTGCTTCTTTAATTTATTTTAACTTGCGATTTTTATACCATCTATATAATCTTTTATCATTTCTTTTACTTTATTAAACTTAACTTCATCATAAACATAATTATGTCTTTCTTTAACAAAGTTTTTACTACCTCGCACTTCATAACTATATCTAGGAATTAATTGAATGTGATAATGATTATTTGGACCATCACACATAGTGCACATATAAACTCTTTCACATTTATAAATTTCTTTAATAATTATCATAAACTGCTTAGCAAACCTAATAATCTTTTCATTTATATAATCAGGGGCTTCGCTCATATCATGATAATGATTAATTGTAGATATACACATATGTCCATCCGCTCTAGGATTACCAACGAAGAAACATTCTATATCTATATCTTCATATATTAACTTATCTTTGTTATCACCATATAAAGCTTCGTTATGTTCTCTATTAAAACAGGTTGGACAGATTCCCAAATCCACTAATTCTTTGGCTGATAATTTTAACAAATCTTTATCATTCATATATAACGCCTCCATTTAAATGAGTTAAACTGATCAATTTCAGTACTATTATAACACAAATAAAAATAAAAAAAGCCTAGCTTATACTAGACTTAATTATTCTATGGAGGTCCCGACTGGATTTGAACCCGCGATCAGGCAGTTGCAGTGCCTTGCCTTACCACTTGGCTACAGGACCACATAGCGTTATAGATTATATCAAG
>JBGVOE010000070.1:0-10305 GCA_045126355.1 Anaeroplasmataceae bacterium
GATTAGCCAAAAATATTATAAGAGATATACACAAAAAACACAAAAACGGTACCTACCTAAGATTTTAGATAGATACCGATTTTTTTTACTACCTAAGATTTGATAAGAAAACTACCTACCTACCTTAGAATTTAAAGAACCTAAAAAAAATGGTTCAAAATTGAACCATCTTTTTTTTCTTTTTGAATTATGGATTATTCTTCACCGATTGCACCTGTAGGGCATACTGCATCGCAAGCACCACAGTCAATACATAAAGAAGCATCTACTACATAAATGTCACCTTCAGAGATTGCTCCAACTGGACATTCAGCAGCGCATGCACCACAAGCAACACAGCTATCTGAAATTACTCTAGGCATAACTTATTCCTCCCATCATATTCTTGATATTATTTTATCACTTGCTCTTTTTTTTGTAAAGTCGTTTTAAGTAATAATTTGTTAATAGTAATTATTGGCATAAATCTTTAAAGATTATTTAATATTGAAATTAGTTATTTTTTAATGTATAATAGCGTTAGAATTGTTAAGGAGGTTGTGTATTATGATGGAAATTGCAATTGTATGGTTTGTATTAATTATTATTGGTTGTATTTTAGTAGGTGGTGTAGCTGGATTCTTTATTAGCCGTAAAGTTTTCAAAAACTATCTAGAAAAAAATCCACCAATTAATGAAAATATGATTAGAGCTATGATGAGTCAAATGGGTAGAAAACCATCTGAAAAACAAGTTAAACAAGTTATGGCTGCTATGAATGCTGCAAAGTAAAAAAAATAACGTTGTTCGGTTTGAACAACGTTTTATTTTACTCTTTTCTTTTTGAAAGAATTTTCTGTTCCGTTAAGTAGTCTTTTGTAATTTGGAATGTGTTTTAATACTATAAGTATTACTAATATAAACAAGAATAGGCAAGAATATAATTTGTTATCTATAGTAAATGCGTACATAATCATTGCTGAAATCCAAGCCGCTAAGGTTGCACAAGTGCTTGAAATAGATACAATACCTGTAATTAATATTACGGCTAAGAAGACTACTAATGCACATACTCCTGAAAGTGGAACTGTTATTAATAAGACACCAAGAGAAGTAGCTACCGCTTTTCCACCTTTAAATTTTATATAAATCGGGAAACAATGTCCGATTACTGCAGCTATACCGTATAAAACATATAGACTATCACCATTTATTACTAATGGGTTATACCAGATGCCATTAGCTTCTAGTATATATATTAAAATAACTACTAACATTCCTTTGAGTATATCGCAAAATGCAGAAAGTAGACCTAATTTTAAACCTAAAATTCTAATTGCGTTAGTAGAACCAATATTACCACTGCCGTTTTCTCTTAAATCTTTTCCAGCTGTCTTACCGATGATTAAACCAAAGGGGATTGACCCTAGTAAATAAGATAGAATTAATAGTAAAATTGCGACAAGCATATCTATCAACTTCCTTCCAAAGTATATTATAGATATTAAATAAATATTTTCAAGCCGTTTTAGGCTTTATTTTTTTGACAAAATAGCTAAAAATTTGACAAAAAAATATTTTTAATGTTTACAAAGTAAACATTAAATGATATAATTATAATGCAAATTTCTAAAAATTATGTATAATATATAAAGACTAATTTTTAGTATGATTAGGAGTTGAAAATTATGGCAAAAACAACATATAACGATGATTCCATACAAATACTTGAAGGATTAGAAGCGGTTAGAAAAAGACCAGGGATGTATATCGGTTCAACTGACGCAAGAGGTCTTCATCATTTAGTGTGGGAAATTGTCGATAACGCAGTAGACGAAGCATTAGCAGGTTATGGTAGAGAAATAACAGTTCAAATTAATAATGACAATTCAATTAAGGTAATTGATAATGGTCGTGGTGTTCCATGCAATGTTCACTCAAGTGGAAAAAATACCATTGAAGTAATTTATACAGTACTTCATGCTGGTGGTAAATTCTCTAGTGAAAATGGATATAAAGTATCTGCAGGGTTACACGGTGTTGGTAGTAGCGTTGTAAATGCATTATCAAGCTGGTTGGAAGTTGAATCTTATCGTGATGGTAAAATTCACTATATGCGTTTTGAACGTGGTGGTAAACCTGTTGGTAAAATGCAAGTTACAGGTACAACACGCAGAACTGGGACAACTATTACTTTTAAACCTGATCCAAAAGTTTTTTCTACAACATTATATAATTACGACACAATTAAAGAACGTTTAAGAGAAACTGCCTTTTTAATTAAAGGTTTAAAAATGGTTTTAATTGATAAACGCTCTGGTAAACAAGAAGAATTTATTTATGAAAATGGTATTAGCGAATATGTAGCTTTACTAAATAGTAAAAAGACTAAATTACATGATGTATGTTTCTTAGAAGGAAAAGGTAATCAAATTGAAGCTGAAGTAGCTTTACAATTTACTACTAGTGAAAGTGAAAATGTTATTTCATTTGTAAATAATGTTCGTACTCATGATGGTGGTTCTCATGAAGTTGGTTTTAGAAGCGGTTTAACAAAAGCTGTAAATGATTATGCTAGAAAAAATGGTCTTTTAAGAGAAAAGGAATCAAATTTAGAAGGAACAGACATTCGTGATGGTGTTACTGTTGTAGTTTCTGTTAGAATTCCTGAAAATATTTTAGAGTTTGAAGGCCAAACAAAATCCAAATTAGGTACTCCAATTGCTAAAACAACAGTAGATCAAGTAGTCTATGATCAATTCTCATATTATTTAATGGAAAACAAAGCACTAGCTGAACAAATTATTAAAAATGCAATTCGTAATCAAAAAGCTCGTGAAGCTGCACGCAAGGCTAGAGAAGAAGTTAGAGAAGGAAAGAAAGCTAAAAAACAAGAAGTTAACTTAAGTGGTAAATTATCTCCTTGTCAAGGACATAACAAAGCTATTAATGAATTATTCTTAGTCGAAGGGGATTCAGCCGGTGGGTCTGCTAAACAAGGTCGTGATCGTCGCTTCCAAGCAATCTTACCTTTACGTGGTAAAGTATTAAATACAGAAAAAGCCAAAGAAGAATCAATTATGAAAAATGAAGAAATTGCGACAATGATTCATACAATTGGTGCTGATTATGGTATTAACTTTGATATAAAGAAATGTAATTATGATAAAATTATTATCATGACCGATGCCGACGATGACGGTGCTCATATTCAAGTTTTATTAATTACATTCTTCTTTACATTTATGCGTCCTTTAGTTAAAGCTGGTAAATTATATTTAGCATTACCTCCTTTATATAAAGTAGTAGTTAAAGAGAAGAAAAAAGATGTTGTTAAATATGCATATAGTGATGCAGAATTAAATGATTTAAGTAGAAAATATCAAGTTGTAAATATCCAAAGATATAAAGGGTTAGGGGAAATGAACGCTGACCAATTATGGGATACTACAATGAACCCAGCTACTAGAACATTAGTTAGAGTTACAGTAGATGATGAAACAGAAGCTGAAGCTGAAAAACGTATTACTGTTTTAATGGGTGATGATGTAGCTCCTCGTAGAGAATGGATTGATACACACGTATCATTTACACTTGAAGATGATTATGTAGTAAGTAAACAGGAAGGTGAAGAATAATGGCTGCAAAAGATAAGTTAGATGAGTTTATAACACAACAAGTACTTAACGAATCTTTAGAAGATATCATTGGTGAACGCTTTGGTCGTTATTCAAAATACATTATTCAAGACCGTGCTATTCCTGATGTAAGAGATGGGTTAAAACCTGTTCAAAGACGTATTTTATACGCAATGTATTTATTAAGAATGTTTTCTAATTCACCATTTAAAAAAAGTGCTCGTATTTGTGGTGAAGTAATGGGTAAATTCCACCCACATGGAGACTCAAGTATTTATGAAGCTTTAGTAAGAATGAGTCAAACATGGAAGATGGGTGTTACTTTAATTGAAATGCATGGTAATAACGGTAGTATCGATGGTGACTCACCAGCCGCTATGCGTTATACAGAAACACGTTTAAGTAAAAATAGTGAATATTTATTAGCTGATATTGATAAGAAAACAGTTAATTTTGCTCCAAACTTTGACGATGAAGAATTAGAACCAACAGTCTTACCTGCTAAGTTCCCTAATATTTTAGTTAATGGTGCAACTGGTATTTCAGCTGGTTATGCTACTAATATTCCACCTCACAATTTATGTGAAGTTATTGATGCAACTATTCGTTTGATTGACAATCCTAATATGAATATTGATGATTTACTTGAAATTATGCATGGTCCTGACTTCCCAACAGGTGGTATTGTTCAAGGCTTAAAAGGAATAAAAGAAGCATTTGAAACTGGTCGTGGTAAAGTTATTGTTCGTAGTAAAACAACTTTTGAAGATATCAATAAAGATGGTCAAAAACGTATTGTTGTAACAGAAATTCCTTATGAAGTTAATAAAGGTAATTTAGTTAAAAAGATTGATCAAATGCGCCTAGATAAAGTTGTTGAAGATATCGTAGAAGTTCGTGATGAATCAGATAGAGAAGGTTTAAGAATTGCTATTGATTTAAGAAAAGGTGCAAATCATGAAGCGATTTTAACATATTTATTTAAAAATACTGATTTACAAATTTCTTATTCATACAATATGGTTGCTATTTGTAATCGTAGACCAATGACTTTAGGTGTTTTAGATATTTTAAAAGCGTATGTTGAACATCAAAAAGAAATTGTTACAAATCGTAGTAACTTTGAATTAGAAAAAGCTAAAAAACGTATCCATATCTTAGAAGGTTTAATTCATATGGTTGACGTTTTAGAAGAAGTAATTAAAGAAATCAGAAGTAGTAAAGGAAAAGCAGATGCAAAAAATAGAATTATGAATGCATTTGGTTTTACTGAATTACAAGCTGAAGCAATCGTTACTTTACAATTATATCGCCTATCAAGTACAGACGTTACTGCATTAATTAATGAAAAGAGTGACTTAGATGAACGAGTTAAGTATTTAGAAATGATTTTAAGTAATGAAAAAGAATTACTTAAAGTTATTAAAGGTGAATTAAGAGATATTAAAAATGCAATTGGTAAACCTCGTTTAAGTGTTATTGAAGAAGAAGTTGCAGAACTTAAGGTTGATGAAACTCACCTTATTCCTAAAGAAGATGTAATGTGTTGTGTAACTAAAGATGGTTATATTAAACGTAGTAGTATTAAGAGTTATCAAGCAAGCGTTAAAAATGGTATTAAAGAAGGCGACGCTGTTATTTATAGTGGTATGGTAAATACATTAGATACACTATTAGTATTTACTTCACAAGGTAACTACTTCTATATTCCAGTATATAAATTAACAGACGTTAAATGGAAAGATTTGGGAGATCACTTATCAAGTATTTCATCTTTAGATAAAGGTAAAAACGAACGCGTAATAAGTGTAATGGTTGTTAGTGACTTTAACCAAACAATTAATATGTTATTCTGTACTAAAGAAGGATTAATTAAACAAGTATTATTAAAAGACTTAGAAGTTAGTAGATACTCTAAGAGTGTTAGATATATGAAATTAACTGATGGTGATGAAGTAGTAAGTGTTGATTCTAGTTATAATCCTTTAGAAGTAATGGTTGTTACTCATAACGCTGAAGTCTTACGTTTCAGAGCTAGTGAAGTTAGTGTTTATGGAACAAACGCAAGTGGTATTAAGGCTATGTTAGTTAAACCTAATGACTATGTAGTAAGTGCATTCTTTACTAATCAAACTGAAGATGTATTGTTCTTTACATCACGTTCTCATATTAAACGTATGAAAGTTAGTGAATTTATCTTATCTCGTAGAGCTAGAGCAGGTTCTGTAGCTATTAAGATGATAAAGGCAAATCCTCATTATATTGTAGATGCAAAACCACTAACTCCAACTCAATATCGTGAAAATGTAAAAGCTAATTTATTATATACAAATGGCAATTTATATGTAGATACTTACCAATTTAAATATAATTCAACAGATGCTGGAAAACCTGTTGAAAAAACTCCTGAATTAGCTGAACCATATATGATGTTTATTGATAGAGCCACTGCTAAAGAACCTATTATTAGTGGTGAATATTTAGTAGAAGTAAAACCAGTTCAAACAACAATTTTTGATTCAAGTATCGAAGGTACTAAATCAGAAGAAATTTCTACAAAATCATTATTAGATTCATTAGATGAAATTTTAAATAGTCAAAGTGAAGTGAAAGATGATAGACCTAAGACGATTGTTGTTACAAATGAACGTGGGAAGGTTGTTGAAAAAAAGAATGAATTACCAAAGACAATTGTCTTTAAAAAAGTAAATTTATTTGGTGAAGATATAGACTAAAGTTATGAAATCCACTCTTTTTAGGGTGGATTTTTATATTTTATTTGATTGAAAAGCCCAAAATAATCCACTTTTATTGTTTTTAGCGGGAAAATATGTTAAAATAAATTAAATTTAATTTATATTTTACTTTTTTAAATATGCAATTTTTTAAAAATTTATAACATGTAAAAGTAAGTTATAAAATAATTGGAGGTATTAAAATGAAAACTAAAAACATATTTTTAAGTTTATTTTTCTTTGGATTAGCTATATTGTTAGCTGCATGTTCTCACACGCATGTATTTGAAGAAGAATGGGTAAATGATGAGACTCATCATTGGCATAATCCAATTTGTGAACATACTGATCAAGTTGGTTCAAAAGAAGAACATGATTGGGAAACTGTAGAAGTAATCGTTGCTGCTACATGTACAGAAAAAGGTTCTTCAAAATTTAAATGCAGTGTTTGTGGTGTGGAACAAGTGTTAGAAGTGGCTGCATTAAGACATGATTTAGTTACTGTTCATGCACAAGCTGCAACTTGTGAAGAAGCAGGTTGGGATACATATGATAAATGTAGTAGATGTGATTATAATACTAAAGTGGAAATTCCTGCAACAGGTCACTTTGCTATGATTGATATGGCTGTAGAACCAACTTGTACAGAAACTGGTTTAACAGAAGGAAGTCATTGCGGTATTTGTAATAAAGTTTTAGTTAAACAAGAATTAGTAGCTGCGCCAAATCATTCTATCGTTTATGTTAATGCTAAAGAAGCAACTTGTACAAAAGCTGGTCATTCTGCTGGAGCATATTGTAGTGAATGTGATTATGTAATTGAAGAAGTAGTAGAAATTCCTGCTTTAGGTCATACTGTAGTTGTTGATCCTAAAGTAGAAGCTAGTTGTACAGTTAGTGGTTTAACAGAAGGAAGTCACTGTGGTGTTTGTAACGAATTATTAAAACCACAAGAAGTTATCTTCCCATCACATAAAGAAGTAGTTGATATAGCAGTAGAGCCAACTTGTACTTTACCTGGATTAACTGCAGGAAGTCATTGTAGTGTTTGTAATATTGAATTATCACCTCAACAAGAAATTCCAGCGTTAGGTCACACTGAAGAAGTATTAGCTAAAGTTGATGCGAGTTGTGGTAAGGCTGGCTTAACAGAAGGAAAGAAATGTAGTGTATGTAATTTAGTATTAGTTGCTCAAGAAGAAATACCTGCATTAGAACACAACTTTACTTCTGACTATTTAAAAGGAACTAAAACTTGTTCACTTTGTTCTGCTAGCGAAAATTTAGAAAAATCAACTTATACAATTGTTGGTTCATTTAATGGTTGGAATCCAGCAAGTATGAAGATGTATAAAACAGAAAATGCTGATGTTGTAAGAATAGATATGCAATTAGCTAAAGGAACTATTGAATTTAAAATCACTCCATATGGTAATTGGAATACAGATTATAGTAGCAACACTACAATTAAAGATACAACAGGATATTCTTATCGAACAGGTTTATCTATGAGTACAGGTAAAGGTAATTGTAAATTAACTGCTACAACAAATAATGTTTATATATTTGAATTTAATACAAAAACAAAGCGATTAAATGTTTATACAAGTTTTTCTGTAATTGGAACTATCGCTGGTACTAACTGGGATAAAGATTATCAAATGGCATACCAAGGAAATGGTGTATTTACAGTTGATATCAATTTAACTGCTGGTTCTTTTGAATATAAAGTACGTACTACCGGCGGATGGGATACTTCTTTTGGTACTTCTTTTGGTAGTAGTAATGTTAAATTAACTGTAACTGAAACTGGTCTTTACCGTTTTACAATTGACTTTGTAAATAGAAAATTAACTGCTGTTTTAGTAGGATAATAAATATGTAATTAATTATGAAAGTGTGTATCTAAAAAATACGCACTTTTTTCTTTATATTTAAAAGCTGATTCGAAAGCGTTTTATTGTTTTTAATTAAATATATGATAAAATGATATTGTGTGATTAAAGTTAATAACTTTAAAAATTATTTACTTTTAAAAGATGGTGATAGTATGAATAAAGAAGAAAGATTTAAAAGATATAAATATTTAACAGGCTTAAATGCTTGGGAAATTGCAAGTTATCAAGACCCAGATAATATTGTTGTTTTAAATGATGGACCAAGTGGATTAAGAAAACCAACTAAAAATGGTTTTACAGAACAACAAGAAGTTATTCAAACAGTTTGTATGCCAACGCCAAGTGCATTAGCGGCTTCATTTAATAAAGATGCTTGTTATTTAAATGGAACATTAATTGCTAAAGAATGCCTACATCATAATACTAATATCTTACTAGCTCCTGGTGTTAATATTAAGCGTTTTGCTTTATGTGGAAGAAACTTTGAATACTTTTCTGAAGACCCATATCTTGCTGGTTTTCTTGCGGCTCATTATGTTAATGGGTTAGAAGATAATGGAGTAGGAACTTGTGTAAAACATTATGCATGTAACTCTCAAGAACATGCGAGAACAGTAAATAGTAGTGAGATTTCATTAAGAGCTTTAAATGAAATTTATTTAAGAGTTTTTAAATATACGCTGCAATACTCAAATCCTACAGCTATTATGACTTCTTATAATAGAATTAATGGCGAATATATTAATGAGTCTAAATATTTAATTCAAGATAAATTAAGAAAAGAATATGGTTTTAAAGGTCTTATTATGTCTGATTGGTGTGCGGTTAGTAATAAATGGTCTACTTTTAGAGCTGGATTAAATATTGAAATGCCTCTATCTAAGATGAGTTACGAAATGATGGACAGAGGATATGGAGTATATTTTGATGATAATGATTTAATAGAACGTGATAATGAATTAAATGAAACATTAAAGAAATTTAAAGTTAAAAAGCATTTAGATACACTTGATCTAGATGAACTTCATAGTAAGGCTATAAGTATCGCAAATGAAACGATGGTATTAGTTAAAAATGAAAACAACTACCTACCTTTAGAAGAAAATGATGATGTTTTAGTTTTAGGTTATTTTGCAAATCATGCTCGTTTTGTTGGATTAGGTAGTGGATGGGTAAATGCCTATAAACATATTACTTTTTTAGATGTTTTAAATGAAAAAGGTACAAATTATAAATTCTTAGAATGTTTTGATGAAGAAAAAGTTTTAGTTTCATTAGAAGAATTAAAATCTTTAAAAGGAAAATATAGTAAAGTTTTATTATTCTTAGGTCAATATCAACAAGATGAGAGTGAAGGAGTAGATAGAGAAAATATCGATATTCGTCCTCATCAAATTGAAGTATTAAAAATGGTTAAAGAAGTATTTGATGATTTCGCTACAGTTTTAGTAACAGGAAGTGTTGTTAATGTTAAAGAAGTGTTTGAATTATCAAATGCAATGATGATTACATATTTAGCTGGTGAAGGACAATCAGAAGCGATTTATAATAATGTATTTGGCCTATCTAATCCTAGTGGAAGATTGCCTGAAACATGGATTTATTCTTTAAATCAAAATCCTATTAATGAAGAATACCGTAGAAGAGATATCTACCATACATACTATCATGATGATATATTTGTAGGCTATCGTTATTATGATTTAGTTCAAAATGATTTTCTATTACCATTTGGTTATGGATTAAGTTATTCAAAGTTTGAATACTCTAATTTAAAGATTATTAGCCAAGATAATTATGATATTGAAGTATCTGTAGATATAAAAAATGTAGGTTCTATGCGTGCTAAAGAAGTAGTCATGTTATTTGTTAATAAAGAAGTGACAGATATGTTTAGACCTGTAACTGAGTTAAAAGGCTTTGATAAAGTAGACTTAGATGTTAATGAAACAAAAACTATTACTTTTAAACTTAATAAGAGAAGTGTTGCAATTTTTGATTTAGAGACTAAGGATTTTGTTGTTGAAAAAGGAGAATATCAAATTGTAATTGCTA
>JBGVOE010000071.1:0-9615 GCA_045126355.1 Anaeroplasmataceae bacterium
TATAATTATGTATTTTATAACTTTGTACAGCGAAATAATTATTGTTTTCTTCTTTATATAAAAAGGCATTTAAATTAAATTCTTGATCAACAATATTATTAATCACTAACTTGTCCTCATAATATACGGACTCATAATCTAGGTCATTTCCATTTAAATCACTAAGATATGCCTTAGGAATTAAACCATCAGTATCCTCTTCTAAAATCATTTCTAAATCGACTGTATCATCAGGATTTTGGATTAAATTGTAATTCATACTTCCAACACCTAAATACTGGTAAGAAGAAACTGTTGAAACACTAACTTCAAAACTATCAACAATATTATCTTTTTCATCTTTTGTAATAACTTCAAATATAGTATTTTCATCTACATTATAAAAAGTAATAAAATCATGATTTAAAGTTTTAATTTCTTCTGTTTCTTTATTTATAACTATCGTATAAAAACCATCATTTAAATCTTTTTCAAAGTTAATTTTTACATTTTCAGTCAATAAATCGTCTACTTCTTCATATTCAACGTAGTAATTTATGTATTGAATAGATCCAAAATCAATAACATCATCAACAGGATCTATTACTATAGCTCCAACCCCTAAAGCAGCAACTAAGGCAATTGAGGCTGATGCGGTTGTAGTAGCGGCAGTATTAACTCCAGTTTTTATATTATTTAATTTTTTTCTTAAAGAGTCCGGCTTTTCAATTGAGGTCTTTTTAGGAGTTTCATCAAGCATTCTTATTTGGATTTCATTAACCTTAAAGTCTTCCATATTATTACTGATAATTTCTTTAATTTTAAATTCCTCAGCTTCAAAGTACTGTATTTCATCTATAATTTGATTTTCAGAAACACTATATTCTTCATTCTCGATTCTTTTCATTAATACCACCTCCTAACATAAGAGTTTTTGTATCTTTGATTTTATTATATCATTATTGTATTTCATTTGAAAAGAAATTGATTTACATTTTTAAAATCAAAATTTTTTTAAAAAAAACTACTTAATATCATGATTTAAAATTTTATTTAATAGAAGTTTATTATGAATATAAATATACTTATAAGAATAGCAATAATAAAAATAATTTTACATCAAAATAAAAAGGCTCAACTAGGAGCCTTTTATTCTATAGGTTTAAATTCTTTATATGCATTTAGTGGTGATAAAACTATTTTGCCTTCTTTTAAAGATTCTTGAACTAAAATAATTCTTTGATTTGATGATCCTCTAAATTTTAGACTTAAATTTTTTAATTCTTCAACAAATCTTCCATCAACTAATACATCAATATTATTTAAAATATCATAAGTAACTTCACAATGAACTTTTCCGTTAGGATTATGGATATCTTCATCAAGTAAATATCCAGAATACATCCAAATAGTTTTATTAGGATAAGCTTCTTTAACTCTTTTAATAAATTCAACTACGCCTCTTTGATTTTCAACTTCAAATGGTTCTCCACCTAAAATTGTTAATCCATTTATATAAGAAGGAGCTAAAGCTTTTAAAATTTCTTCTTCTACTTCCTTAGTAAATTCTTTCCCGTAGTTAAAATTCCAAGTTTCAGGATTAAAACAATTTTTACAGTAATTTCTACATCCTGATACAAATAAAGATACTCTTACACCTTCACCATTTGCAATATCGTATTTTTTAATATTTCCAAAATGCATTATAAGTGTAATACTCTTTCTTTAATTTCTTGAGTTCTACCTTGATTCCAAAATTGTGAACCGATATAACCACAAGTTCTTCTTGCTACATTCATCTTAGATTGATCACGGTTTTTACATTGTGGACATTCCCAAATTAATTTACCACCTTTATCAGTTACGATTTCAATTTCACCATCATAACCACAAACTTGGCAATAATCACTCTTAGTGTTTAATTCAGCATACATAATGTTATCATAAATAAATTTCATAACTTGTAATACTGCTTCTAAGTTATTTTGCATATTAGGAACTTCTACATAACTAATAGCTCCACCTGGTGATAATGCTTGGAATTTTGATTCTAAAGCTAATTTAGAGAAAGCGTCAATTTCTTCAGTAACATGAACATGATAACTATTAGTAATATAATTTTTATCAGTTACACCTGGAATAATTCCGTAACGAGTTTGTAGTGCTTTTGCGAATTTATATGTTGTACTTTCAAGTGGTGTACCATATAAAGAGTAGTCAATGTTTTCAGCTTTTTTCCACTTAGCACATGCAGCATTTAAAGCTTTTAAAATTTCAATACCTAATTCTTCACCTTCAGCCTCAGTTAATTTCTTACCATTTAATTTATAAACAGTTTCCCATAAACCAGCATATCCTAATGAAATAGTAGAATATCCGCCGTGAAGTAATTTATCAATTTTTTCACCTTTTTTAAGACGAGCTAATGCACCATATTGCCATAAGATAGGAGCGACATCACTAACTGTACCTGTTAATCTTTCATGACGAGCTTGTAATGCACGATGACATAATTCTAATCTTTCATCTAAAATTTTCCAGAAATCATCTAAATCAGTTGCTGCACAAGCTACATCTACTAAGTTAATAGTAACTACACCTTGATTGAAACGTCCATAATATTTAGGTTTTCCATCTTCATCAACATATGGAGTTAAAAAAGAACGACATCCCATACATGTGTAACAATTTCCGTTACCATTTTTATCGATTTTAAGTTGTAACATAATTTTTTCTGAAATATAGTCGGGTACCATTCTCTTCGCAGTACATTTTGCACTTAATTTAGTTAAGTAATAGTATTTAGAATCTTCATGAATGTTATCTTCTTCTAAAACATAAATAAGTTTAGGGAAGGCTGGAGTAATAGAAACTCCTTTTTCATTCTTAATACCTTCAATACGTTGAAGTAATGTTTCTTCAATCATAATAGCTAAGTCATCTTTAACTCTTTGATCTTTAGCTTCATTTAAATACATTAATACTGTAATGAAAGGAGCTTGACCATTAGTTGTCATTAATGTAACAACTTGATATTGAATAGTTTGAATACCGCGCTTGATTTCTTCACGAACACGTTTTTCAACAATCTTTTCAATAACTTCATCATCTTCTTCAATTCCAGCAATTTTGAACTCTTCAATAGTGTTTTTTCTAATCTTTTGTCTTGAAACATCAACAAATGGTGCAAGGTGAGTTAGTGAAATACTTTGTCCACCATATTGGCTTGATGCTACTTGAGCAATAATTTGCGTAGCGATATTACAAGCAGTTGAGAATGAGTGAGGTTTTTCAATCATAGTACCAGAAATAACTGTACCATTTTGTAACATATCTTCTAAGTTAACTAAGTCACAGTTATGCATATGTTGTGCAAAATAGTCAGCATCATGGAAATGAATCATACCTTCATCATGAGCATGGACAATATCTTCAGGTAATAAAATACGTTTTGTTAAGTCTTTACTAACTTCTCCAGCCATATAGTCACGTTGAACACTATTTACAACTGGGTTTTTATTTGAGTTTTCTTGTTTAATTTCTTCATTACAACACTCAATTAAAGATAAAATTTGAGCGTCTGTTGTATTTGATTTACGTAATAAATTATGTCTGTAACGATAAGTAATGTAGTTTTTAGCTACACGATATGCGTTAACTCGCATAATTTCTTCTTCAACCATATCTTGAATTTCTTCTACATGAACAGCTCTTCCTAATCCTTCACATTTACTAATAACATTAGTAATGATCTTTTCGATTTGAGCTGGTTTTAATTGAAATTTTTTATCATCAACACTACCATTAGCGTTTAATAAGGCATGTTCTATTTTTTCTCTATCAAAGTTTACTTCTTTACCACTTCGTTTAATAACTTTCATACACTTTTCCTCCAACTTCATTTTACTATTTATACCAGTATGGTTGACTGGCAAGAATGATTATAGTATAATTTAAGCGAAAGGTTCGTTGGAAAAACAACGTATAAAATTTTATTATGGAAAATCTAAAAGCAATAAAAAAATTAAATTTATTTAAAAATTTAGAGGAAAACGAAATTACGGCTCTACTACGTTGTTTTAGTCTAAAAATACTAAATTTTAAAGCAAAAAAGAAAATTGTAAGCCGCCAAGATCGTATTGAAAACATCTATATCGTTATATCTGGAAGTGCAAGAGAAACCTGGTTTAGTGAAGACGGAGACATCACAACAAGTATCGATTATCGTGAAGGTGATATCATTGGGCTAGATTACGCAAGTGGAGCTCGAAAAACATTTTCAAACGATATTTTTGCGTTAGAAGACTTAATGGTTGTGGCTTTAGATAGTTTTAGATTCTTTAATCCTTGTAATAACTATTGCCCTAGACACACTAAAGTAATTAATAATGCCTTTGGTTATCTAGCAAAACAACACAATAAATTATTAAACAGAGTAAAAGAATTAACAATGCCAACAACAAAAGAAAAAGTAATGTGTTATTTAGCAAATGTCAGAGCCTATGTAAAATCAAATTCATTCGATATTCCTTATAACAGACAAGAGTTAGCTGATTATTTAGGAGTTGAACGAAGTGCGTTATCTAAAGAATTAAGCGAACTTCAAAAAAAGGGAATTATAACTTTCCACAAAAATCATTTTGAAATAAAAAAGACACAACAATAAAAGTTGTGTCATTTTTCTTATTATAAATTAATTACTCCATAAAGAGTGAAGGTTACAATATTCATATGCTTTAACTAATTCTTCACCTTCAGCTAATAAGAATTCAGCATATGGAGCTTCACCTGGTTTAAGATATTTAACTTGTTTACCATGTGTAGTTTCAATAGCGATAAACATAATGTAGTGAACGTCTAACATTGGATGTTCAACAGCCCCAACGCTAACCATTACTTTATTTCCTTCTACTTTAACAACAGGAACATGTTTTTCTCCTGCGCCATCATGTGTGTTAGGAACTAATTCTTCCATAACTTCCCCACAACAAATCATTTTAACTCCTGGATCCACTTCTTTTGTAATTAATTGTTTACAGTGTTTACATTGATAAAATTTCATCTTTTAAAATCTCCTTTTTCTTTTATTTTATCTTATATTTTTAATATATTCAAATATTTTTTATTAATAACCAAATAATGTGGGTGATAATTTTCTTTATAAACCTTTGAATGACTAATTAAAATATCTCCACTATAAAAATATCCATCAATCGCAATCTTGTTTTCTAGACACTCTGTCTCTTTTAAAATTAACAGTTCTTTTTCTAAATAATAAAGATCATTTATATTATCACACGATTTAAAAAATACATCAATTAATTCATCAAAAGAATGAAATTTTTCATAATATGGTTTTAAATAGATTCTTACATATTTATCTGAAATAGGTTCAACTAAATCATATTGATAATCTAAATCTTTAATCTCATTATATTCATTTATAATTCTAGTTTTAACTTTTTCTTTATCATTTATTAAATGAGATGGCCCAAGAATCGACTGCATTATTAACTTAATCTTATCTTCAATCTGCATCAAAGGATATTTTTTTAAATGTTGTTCTAAATATCCCAATCCAATCACCACTTTCTATCATAATTATAACATTTTAAGCCTTATTTATCATAAAAAGTGCTCCAAAAAATTCGACAAGAATTAACAAAACAAATAATATTAATATATTTTTCTAATTTCTCTTATACCATTAACTATAATATTAACTGCTAATAAAAGTACAAATAACGAAACCACACCACCTGTAAATCCTAAAAACAATCTTCTTACAGTAATGTCCATATCAGCACCAAAAGCTGTTAACATAGTAGCCTCTAAAGTAATAATTGAAACACACGCTGATGTTAGGCTAATAGACTTAGCCGCAGAATATACTGGTGATTTAAGTTTTCGATATTTAAAAAAGTTAATAATCGCCAAAGTAAAGGCTGTAAAAGTATATGCAGCCAGTGCTATTGTTGTAATTTCATGGTGATTAAATGTCCTGTTCCAATAAACCATAAAAAATACCATAACCATTAATGCAAGGTTTAAAAATAACAACATCCATCCACAAAAACAATACTTTTTAAGTTCTAATTTAAGTTTTTCATTAGCTTCATTTGCAAGTGTATGTCTCATTAATAAATAGCGCATTACCGCTAATAGTAAATAATAAAGAAACATTGAATAAAACCAAAATGATTTATGATATAAACCAATGAAAAATTGAAATATAGCGTATACTATATTAAATACAAAAGTCCCACTTAAACTTATTTTCATTCTTAAGTGCCTATCACTAGTTAGTCTAACAATATATTTATTTTCATTTTTTACCTTTTTAACAAATTTGATAATATTAGGAATTCTAAAAGAGACTACTGTAAGAGAGTAAGCCGATAATACATAAGCTATAATACTTACAAAATGAGTTGTACCTAATGCAATCATTGACCACACTAATAATATAATAGAAATTATAGCAAGTGGTATCATTATTACAATATGTGGGTACAACAACTTAAGTCCTATTTTTTTCACCTTTTCCATAAATTCCTCCTATAAGAAAAGAAAACGAAGCCTTCTAGTATGAGACCTCGTTTTTCTTTAAACACTATTTTTGATACCCTATTACATTTTTCATAATATTAGCAATCATATTAATATCATCTACACAATCTTTTTCAATCCATTTTTCAATAATTGCCACTAAACCAAAACTAAAATAAGCAAATACATATTCTTGTTCTCTTGTTTCGACGTAATACTTATCTAATATTTTTGAAAAAAGTTCATTATATAATTTACAAAATGCTTCTTTGGTATTAAATATCTGTGGTTTAGTATGAATAAGTTTATATATCTTTTTATTTTCTTTAATAAAATTTAAATAGGGAATTAAATACTTATCATCTATTAAAAACAATTCATCTTTACATAGATTATTTATATCCAAAATTTCATTATCAAATGTTTCGTAAAATCTTTTAGTTATCATTTCAATAGTTTCAACCAGCAAATCTTCCATTGTTTCATAATGAAGATAAAACGTTGATCTATTTACGCCTGCTTTTTCACAAATTTCTTTAATTGTAATAAACTCATAATCTTTTTTTTCTAATAAAAATAAGAGAGCTTCATCCATCAATAATGCAGTATTGTAATATTTACTTTCAGAATTTTTCATACTCTCTACCTCAAAATATTTTATTCTTCAGCAATTTCTTTTGCTAATCTTATTATATCACTACCGTATTTATTTTTACCTTTTTCTAATAGTTTTTTATAAATAAAATAATTAATAGAAACTCCTAAAATACCAACTAAACCAACAATTATACCAATAATCATTGTTGTAACAGAGCCATCACCAATAACTCCCATCGCAAAACTCATACCAGCTCCTAAAATTAATGAACATACTATTCCAAAAGTAAATGCAAAAATTTCTGCTCCTTGTTTTGCTTTTTTATTTAATTTAATTAACGCAACAATTTTTCTATCTTCTTTAGGTGCGTATTCACTTGCTATTTTTTCAGCTATAATTTTATCTGTTCTCATTATCTTTTCCTCCATATTTGACACACATATTGTATCAAAGTAAAAAAAACAATTGAACAACACAAAAATGAAAAAATGTCGATTTGTGATTAAAATTAAAAAACTAATCGATTAATAGGAATATAATGATTAGTTACCCAATTCATCTATTACGATTTTTTTAATCATAATATCCCTATAATTAATTTTAAAACTCTCCATATATTTATTCACTTCAGATTCAACACAGATGAAATTTGTATATACACCTAATATTTTAGAAGGAGCTGATTTTATCCTTTTTCTACCGGAAATAATACTTACATGAATAATTTTATTTTGTTTATATAATTCTGATGACTTTTTTTCTTCAATTTTTTAATTTGTATTTAACTCCATTTAAACCTCAAATTTAAAAGGCTAATCATTAGACTAGCCCTTCTTTAATTAATCAAAATAGTGTCCAACTGAGTAGCCACTTACTGTTTTTCTTACTTCGATTTCTACAGAACCATCATCATTATGGATTTCTTTCAAAATTTGAATATTAGAACCAGCTTTTTCCTTATAAGTAGCAACTTCACATTTAACTTTATCAATTGCTATTTCTATAGGAACACTAGGATCCAAAATAAAAGAAATAGTTTGATATAAGCATGCTGCTTTTACTCGTTTCATCTTATTTGCCTCCTTTCAATTTTTGTATGAAAGAATACAGTAAATATATGAAATTCATATTATTGTACGTGATTTTTATACACTAATATTTTATCATTATTTAAAATTTTTTTCTAATTTGAATTTTATTTTTTTACTCATAATAATAAAAAACAAGTCACAATGAACTTGTTAATTATTATCTATTACAGCCGCATCCACAGCCAGCTTGCCATTCATCAAAGTAAATGGTTTCTTGTGTTTGTGAATATACTGGAATTTGTATGTGTCTACGAACAACGTTATTTACAACATGTGGGTAAAGTAAATAAGCATACATTTAAATATGTATGCTTAAATTTATTGATTTTTCACTTCTAAAATTAACTCTTGTGCATATACTTCATCATCTATTCGCATTATACTATCATCATAAATATTTTCTTTAAATGGATTGATATCACCATACCAAATTATTTCTCCATCAATTATAATTGCATTACCCATACTATTATATTTTTCTATAATGACGTTATAATCTTTCACATTTAATTCTTCAAAATTATTTAATGATAGTATTCGAATACATAAATCTTGTGCTTCTATTATGATATTAGACAAACATCTTACATCATAATTATTGATTAATAAAACAATTTCTTTTTTTGCACATCTTATATCTTCTATTAGTTTTGGTTTATACGAATTTTTATCAAATAAAATTGTATCTTGTCCGAAGAATTCATTATTTAACTTATAATTATGTTTTTTATATGATCGTAATCGTTTGCCAAACATTTTAGAAAACATTGGAACCTTCAAATCAACGTAATCATATACGCACACTTCCGTTTTATCAGCCACAGTTCTATGAATTCTTCCAACATATTGCGATAGTGTTCCTTCCCATTTAAAAGGCATTGTTATAAATAATGTATTTAATGATGGCAAATCAAATCCTTCACCAATATATTTACCTGTAGCTAAAATTATATAACCATCTTCACATATATTACTAATTTGTTGAGATACTTCTTTCTTTTCTGACATCTTCATTTGGCCATTTATAATATAAACATTATTACAAAACTCACTAATTTTTTCGTATAAACACCTAATATGTTCTATTCTTTCAGACAACAAAATTATATTTTTCTTTTTTAATATACAAGTTTTAATGTCTTCAATGATTAATTTATTGCGTTCTTCGTTAGATACCAACTTATTGCATTGTTCAACATACGAAAGTAATTTATCTTTACTAGTTAACCTAAAGTTAGTAATTTTAGGTATTAAAATCTTACTTAATTCACTATGGGTATTTTGGTGTTCATAGATAATATCACCAATTGTTTTATAAATTATCTTTTCGTTTCGATCAGAACGCTTAGGTGTTGCAGTTAAACCATAAATATATTTTGTATTAGTATTTCTTAACAC
>JBGVOE010000072.1:0-2327 GCA_045126355.1 Anaeroplasmataceae bacterium
TTAAAGAAACAGGTCCACTAAATTTTTCTTTTGATAAATTAAAGATAGATGGTAATATTTTAAAAGAAATGATTTTAATTGGTCTTCCTTCAGGAATTCAATCTGCATTCTTCTCAATTTCAAATGTAATTGTTCAAAAGAGTGTAAATGGCTTTGGTTCTACAATAATAGCTGGTAATTCAACAGCTTCTAATTTAGAAGGATTTGTACACGTTTCAATGAACTCTGTATATCAAGCATCACTTAACTTCACAAGTCAAAATTATGGCGCAAAGAAGACAAAAAATATGGAAAAGGTATTAATTTATTCTTTAGGATTTGTGTTTGTGATTGGCGCTGTATTAGGAAGTGTATTCTATCTATTAGGACCTTATTTATCTAAGTTTTATACTACTGATCCAGAAGTAATAAAATACGCATTAAATAGAATGAGATATGTTTGTCTTTTATATTTTATTTGTGGATTAATGGATGTATTAGTAGGATTCTTAAGAGGAATTGGTTATTCAATAATCCCAATGATTGTATCTTTAATCGGTGTATGTGCCTTACGTGTAATTTGGATTTATACAATTTTCGCACAAGAAAAAACATTAGATTCATTATATATTTCATATCCAATTTCATGGACAGTAACTGTTATAACATTAGTATTATTAATTCTTTATTTCTTCCCGAAAGTTAAAAAGAAGTTAGAAGCACCAGCCTAAATCACAGGAGGTGATTAGATGAAGTGTGTAAATTTATATTATTTATATACCGCTTCAAAAGTTAATATTAAAGAGTTTAGAAGTTATGAAAAGATTTTATCAAATAGATGTAAAATTTCCAGTCTTGGTGATAGAGAAAAAGGAAGTATTTTTCATTTAGTTGATTATTTATTGGCTAATGGTTGCAGACTTGATAAACTAAATAATTTCTATTATTCTTATACAATTCCACACATCGGAAAAGAATTTGATTTACTAAAAATTAGTGATGATAAAATCTTAAACATTGAACTTAAAAGTGAGAACGTTGGATTAGAACGTATTAAAAGTCAACTTTTAAGAAACTATAATTATTTAAAATATTTGTCAAAACAAATGTATTTATTTACATTCATATCTAACACAAAAGAGTTTTATAAATTAGATGAAAATTTCAATTTAATTAAGACTACAGTATTAGAAGTGTTAAGTGTAATTAATAGTTATAATGATGATACTTATTTAGATATTGATAAATTATTTAAACCAAGTGATTATTTGATTTCTCCAAATACATCACCCTTAAGATTTATAAATAATCAATATTTTTTAACCAGTCAACAAGAGTATATTAAAAATAAAATTATAAACAACAATAACAATGTTTTTAAAATAACAGGTGAAGCTGGAACTGGTAAGACATTACTATTATTTGATATAGCCAAATATTATTCAGAAAAAGTTAGAGTATTAATTATTAGTTGTAATAAAGAAAATCTAGCTCATAAAGTTATTAATGATGAAATAAAAAATATAGATATAATAACATCAAGTGATTTAAATAATAGAGAAAATATTATTAAAGAATATGATTATATTTTTATTGATGAAGCTCAAAGAATGAAGTTGAGTTTATTTAAAAAACTAATTGATTCAAATAAAAAAATCTTCTTTGTCTTAGACCCTAAACAAGTTTTAACAAAAGAAGAAATAAAAACTAATATTAATAATTTAATTGATAAACTTAACCCTGTTAAATTTAAATTATCTAATCGAATTCGAATTAATAATAGTATTAGTACTTTTACTAAAAAGTTCTTTGATTTATCATTTAAAAAAGTACTAGATTTATCTTGTGTTAAGATTCATTATGCATCAAATAAGGAAGAATTAGAAACTTATTTTAATATCTATCATAAAGAATACACGTTTATTTGTAGTGATGAAAAGTATCAAAATGAATATATTAATACAGTTGGTATCTTAGATGTAGTAGGCAAAGATTATGAAAATGTATTAATGGTTATCGATACAAATTACTATTATAATAAGAATAAATTAGCAAGTTATGATTCTAGTGATAATAACTATTTAAATTTAAAAATCTTATATCAAGGATTAACAAGAACAAGAGAAAATGTTGTTTTAATTATTTATAGAAACAAGATGTTGTTTAAAGAATTAACTAACAATTTGATATAAAAAAAGTCGCTTAATTAAGCGGCTTTTATTATTCTCCAAGCTTTAATTTTCTATAAGCACTTGGCGAAATATTGTATTGTTTTTGAAATTGTCTATTAAAACTTGATATAGTTGGATAGCCGATTGATAAAGCTATATCAATGATAGGCGCTTTAC
>JBGVOE010000073.1:0-8082 GCA_045126355.1 Anaeroplasmataceae bacterium
AGAACCAGATGTATCAATCATAAATAATATTTCTTTAGGATCATCTTCTTTTTCTACCATTTCATTAAAATCAGGCATGAAAAATGGTCCATCTATTCTTCTATCAGGAGGTGTAAAAGAATAATCTCCTACCTCTAAAGAGATAAAGTCATTAAGTAACATTCTCCAATCAATAGTAGCATTTTTTAAAGATGAGATATATCTTTGTACTCCTAATGGAATATTTCCAACACTAGTATCTCTTTTTGCACTAGACTCTGCAGCATCTATTACTCTTTTTTCCCATTCATCTATAGTAAAATCATCATCAGTCTCTTCCCAATGTGAATGATCATCAAAGGACTCTCCTTTAACACTTTTACCACTATTTTTTGATAAAGAATCTTTTATAAGCATATTATAAACTTCTTCTGCGGTATATAAATATCCTTCTTTGCCATTAGGTGCAAGATGCATTGACTCTCCATATTTTTCTAAAGTTATATATTTTAAGTTCATATTTTTTGAATATAAAATATTAGAATTAACTACAATATCACAAGCTATATTAAATAAGTAAGGATCAACCTTTCTTCCTCTAAAACAATGTTTTAAAACTACATGTAATATTTCATGCATTAAAACAAAATCAACTTCATCATTACTTAAAGATTCTAAAAAAACCGGACTAAAGTTAATTCTATATCCATCTGTATACGCAGTATCGCATGCTTCATCTAAACCAAATCGCATATGCATTAAAAGTAGTCCATAAAAACCATGTCTATTTAAAATTCTAAATCTTGATAATAAAAGTTTTTGAGTATATTTTTTTACTTCATCACTAGTTAAGCTCATCTAATAATCTTCCTTTACTAGATAACCATTTACTAAAGGCTGGAATTCTAAGTAGTCTTTTTTGATAATCCTTTTCTATATATAAATAATCTTTTAATAATATAGTAGAAAACTCAGGAGAAAGTTTCATAGCATAATTAATACTATTTTCAATCATCACTAAATCATCTTTATGTAATTTTGCATAAGTTAACATTGAACTAATTAAAGCATATAAAACATCCGGTCTTTTTGGTACTTCTACATATCGACCTTTAAAAATTGACTCAATATCAGGAAGTTGTTCATAAATACTACACCAACTTCTAAATTCTACCGCAATTCCTTTCCCAACTAAACCAGCTACTAAATGATATACATCCTTAATATCAGCTGAAACATTATTTAAAACATCTGATACCATTTCCCAAGTTCTTGGTGTTGCGTAAGCTAGTGTTGATGTTTTAATATCAGTTTCTATTAAATAATTAGGTTTAAATTTTAAGAACCCTAGTACTTTTGGATTTATACCATTTCCTACAGCCCACTTATTCCATGAAGCAAAATTTGGTTCAACTTCTAAGTGAAGTAATCTATTAGCTAACGCTTTTGGCATTGCATAAGCTACTGATTTATCTGTAGTTCTATTACCAGCCGCTATAACAATACAGTTATCTGGTAATTTATGTTCACCAACAGTTCTATCTAATGTAATTTGATATGCTGCTGCTTGAACTGATTGGGGAGCGGCAGTAATTTCATCTAAAAATAAAATGTTTATAACATTATCTGATGGGTCCATTTGGAAAATTTTAGGTTTTAACCATACAGCTAAAGTCTTATCCTCATTAGCTGTAGGAATTCCTCTTAAGTCAATAGGATTAAATAAAAGTAATCTAACATCTGTAACATTTACTCTTTTGTAAGTCTCATATTGTAAGATTTTGGCTAATTCCTTAACTGATTGTGATTTCCCAACCCCTGGTGGACCCCATAACATAACAGATGGTGTTTTCTTTAAATCAAGTCCCTTATTAATTACGTTTTTATACATAAAAGCTAAGGTGTTAATACATTCTCCAGCTGATAAAACTGGAATAGTTGCAAGTTTTATATCATCCATATCTATTCATTTAACTCCTTATCTATTTTTTCTAATTTCATCTTAAGTTCCGCTATCATTGGTTCATAATCGATTTGTCTTTGTAGCGTAACATTAATTGATGACTCTTTTTCTTTTAATAAAGTTATTTCAAATTCTAATTCTTTTTTCTTTTTATTTAAGTTATCTAAATAATTATCGATTCTTATTAGGCAACCTGAGGCAGAATTAGACATATCAATTTTATGTTTATGAGTAGCTACTGCCCAGATATAAGGCTTAGGTTCTGTCATATTCATAGGCAGTATCAGTTCAAATCCTTGATATGATAAAAGGCTTCTTTCTGCTTTCATCATAACGTTATTTAGGACTTCATCATAAATATAATTTCTAATTTCATTTCGTTCTTCATTACTATATTCACGCCTACTACTACAATAAATTGCATAATCAAAAGTATAATCATTAATTAATTGTTCTAATTCTTCCATCTTTTTAGGAATTTCTATCAATTCTCTTTCATAACGAGAACGAAGTTGTTGGTCATTGTTGTGTAATAATCTTAGACGATTTAATTCATTATAGATTTCAAAACGTTCACGTAGACGCATATTACCAATGGCTAAAGCTTTTACTTCACCATAATTTAAGACAATATCACTAACATCTAAAACACTTCTGACACTAATTGAATTAGCTAATAATTCATCAATAAATTTTTGTTTAGTCTCAAGCAGTTGCCATGAATAAGCATCAAATGAAGCTTCTTGAATATAGCGATAAATAAATACTTCTTTATTTTCATTACCTTGACGAATAATTCTTCCTTCTCTTTGAATCATATCCGCTGGACGCCATGGAACATCTAAATGATGAATAGCTATTAATTTCTTTTGAACGTTAACACCTAAGCCTAATTTAAAAGTCGAACCAATTAAAATCCTGATTTCTCCATTGTTAACTTTATCAAATAATTTTTGTCTTTGATTTTCTGTTTTTGCTTCATGAATAAAAGCTATCTCACTACTTTTAATCCCAAACATTAGTAATGCGCCTTTAAGTTCATCATAAATATTAAATCCTTCTTTTGGTGTGGAACAATCACAGAAAATTAGTTGAGTTGCTTTTGTAAGGTTTGTCTTAATATATAAATCACATACTCTTTCAGCACAACTAAAAACTTTTGAAAAGATTTTATTTTGTTTTGTATTAGGGTCAACTAATCTTAAATCAAGTGCAGCTAGGCGACCATCAGTTGTAACCTTAAGCATATTATCAACCGTACGCTTAACCTTACCACTTCTAATAAGAGTAGACCTAGCGGATAATTCTTCAATGTATTGTGAAAGCTCAAAAGTCTTTTTTAACACAATATCTTTATATCCATTAAACTCTGGTAAGTCAGTATTTTTTTCAAGTCGATGAAAGTCAGCAACATTGGCTAGGATTGTTGTTAACTCTGGTAAGTTATGAAAACGAGAAAGTCTAGTTGCCATACGGTAACCTTTCGCATCAACATCAACTTCTAACTCTTCATTTTTTTCCGCAAACATCGCTACCCAGTTATCAAAACTATGAATATTTAATAACTTTAATTCTCCTTCTTGTAAATATCTTTGGAAGACATAACAATCGGTAATTGAATTAGTAATCGGTGTTCCTGTTGCCATAATAACACCACCGTCAGAAAGTGATGTCATATAACTTACCTTCTCAACCATTCCTATACACTTAGTAGAACCGACGCTTGCGATTCCTAACATATTAATTAATCCAGTTTGAATTGGAACATTTTTATAATAATGTGCCTCATCAACATATAGTCTTGTTATACCTAATTTATCAAATGAGATATCATCGTTAAGATCAATTTCTTTTTCACGAAGAATACTTAATTCGTTTTCTATTTCATCTAAGCGAGCCTCTGATACATATGAAATAGTAGGTAAATTAGTTATTTCAACAAACTCATCTTCTAGTTTTTTAATTCTGATAGTATTAGATAACTCTAATGTATCAAATGAAGAATGAGCTAATAGTATTGCATTATAATTATTATTTTTAATATCTAATAAAGTTTTTCTTCTTTTATTAGGTGAAAAATCTTTTGGATAACAAACTTTAATTTTAGAATTTGGATATAAATAACTATACGCATCAGCCCATTGACTTAAAATATTATTTGGCACTACATACATATTCTTTTTAGATAAACCCATTCTGATTAATTCTTCACCAGAAGATATCATAATATAAGTCTTTCCTGTCCCTACATCATGAGCAAGTAAAGTGTTTTTATTAAAGATAATTCTGGCAATTGAATTCTTTTGATAATCATATAAATTAACTAAAGGATTCATATTTTTAAAGTCTAAAAAACTACCGTTATATACACGGCATACATTATAACCATATAGGCTATTATAAGCCTCAGTTATGCGACTTTTACGTTCTTCATTATTAAAAATATAATCATGAAAAACCATATTTAAAATCTTTTGCTTCTCAACCGCTAATAACATATCAGCTTGATCATAATATTTATTACCACGATTATCTGTTTTACTAACAACAACAGTTTTCATATTTAGGGCACTAAGCAGAATACTTAATCCACTTCTATTGCGTGTTTTATATTGATAATCAAATTGCGAATAATTATTATTGTAATTTCTTATCTTTGGTTTTATTTCCCAAATATTTGTTTTAGGGTCTTTAGAAATCAAATCTTTATGCCAACTTGAATTACTAACTCCCATAATATCTAAAATAAAATCTTGAATAATATCTTCAGGAATCCATGATGAAGCAATTGTTGCGTATATCTCAGAAGAAGTTACTCCTTCTGGTAAAACCTTCTTAATCGCTTCGATATTTTCATTAAAATAACCGTTATATTTTTTATTAGCTTCTTCAGCTACTTTTAATCTAGATAATAAATTCCCTGAAAGATATTCATCAGCAGTAACCCAACCCTTATAAAAGCATTCATTCCATTTATTAGGGTCTTGATAAATCGAACCTTTTAATCTTTGAATAACTTCTTTTATAGAGAGCGTTGTAACTCTTGCGATATATTCTAAATCAACATAACCTAAGGTTTTTAAACTATGAACCAACCCATCTGATGCAGTTTCAACATATGAATCTTCAATTAAAGGACTTGATGAGAAAGCACTATCCCAATCCATATTAAGTTCAGTTTCACTACTAGCTTCAGTTGGATTATCTAATATTTCATTTATTTCAGCTAAAGGATCAGCCTCTTCTTTTTTAGAAAAAACAACTTTTTGACGATACTCTAAATCATAAATTAAAGCATCTAGTGTATATTTTAAAGGAGAGTTTTCATCATTAGTTGAGATTACTTTTAATAACTTTTGTAAAATATTAATATCAGTAACTTCTTTTAAAGCTACTACTAATTCGTTAGTTGATGCATAAGCTAGTCTTTCTGGTAGGCCACAACTAATAAAGATTGCCTCAACACTATTAGCCATAACCGCCATCTCTAAAAACATCTTGGCTTTAGCTAAATCTTTGTTACAACCATATCCATAACTATACATAAAATATAAAACTAAAGAACAATTTGCTTCATTTAAAAATGCTTTGACTTGTAATTTTTGTAAACTTCTTTCAAAAATCTCTTCAGCTTTTATATCATTCTTTTTTACGCCATAACCCTTTTTATAACATAATCCTAAACCAAATAAACAGGCAGGATCATCATTAGAACCGACTGTATAAAGTTCAAAAGCTTTTTTATAATCTTTTTTAAATTGTGCTTCACGAGCTAAATTAAAATATTCCATCGCGATCCACCTCCTACTTACTAAAATTTAAAAACTAACGTCCTTTTTCTTCTTCAATCGCTCTTTTCATTTCTCTTTCATATAAATCATCAGTTAATAATGATTCCATTGAAACATCTAAAAATTTTGCAATTTTATATAATGTTTCCGCAGAACATTTCCCAATATTAGTCTTACCACTACAAATATCATTAAGTGTTGCGTGTGGTACACCACTTTCTTTTGCTAGTCGATATTTGGTTATTTGTTTTTGCTCAATTATTTTATTAATATCCAAAACAATCACCTCAAATTAATTGTATCGGTGTACCGATATATTGTCAATAATCATTAATTAAATACTGTAAAAAATAAAAAATCTCCAAAATTTTGAAGATTTAGATTGTTATTAAAACTTTTTCTATTATACTCTCGAAGAAATTAATAATAAACGAAAATACTTTACTTATTATACTTTCTACTTTTTGTGCGATATCAATTATAAAGACATTTTTACCCACTTTTTCATTAAGTGGGTCTAACTCATTATTGGGTTCTACTATTTCCTCTTCCCATTCTTCTAATTTTTCATCTGTTGAGGGACTCTCATCAAAAAGAGAAATAAAAACTAACACAACTACTACTATTAAAATAATTAAAACTGTCTTGCTTCTTTTACTCATAAATTTCTAAATTATGAATACTTATATTAACAGCTTTTGAAATAATGTCAGCCATCATATTCATCATTTCATCAATATCTTTATTCGTAACCATAAAGTTTAAATCAGATTCAATTAAAGAACTTCTTATATCTATTTCAGCTTCAGTTTCATTAAAAAAATCTTTTATATCATAAAAAATACTAGCAATATCGACAACAGTCGGAACACCAATAGCAACTACAGGAACTCCTAATGTTTTGTAACTTATTTCTTTTCTTTTATTTCCAACTCCACTACCAGGATTAATTCCCGCAGTTGAAATTTGAACGGTTCTATTTACGCGATGTAGGCTTCTTGATGCCAAAGCATCAATTACTAAAACTAGCTCAGGTTTTGTTTTTTTAACTAAAGCCCTAATTATATCACTAGTTTCAATTCCTGTTTGTCCCATTACTCCAGGAGCTATAGCGCCAATTATGCCTAGTCCTTCATCTAGTTGACCTAAATCAGCTAAATGTTTTGTTACAAAAATATTTTTTACCGCTTTTGGTCCTAAACTATCAGGAGTTATTTCATCATTACCTAATCCTAAAACTAAAATATATGACTCTTGCGTTAAATTATACTCTTCATAAATATCTTCTAATATTTTAGCTAATGTTATACTAACTTCTGTTGCCAAATCATGTTCTAAATCAATAATTGCATCTGTTGTAATAGTATAATAGATACCTTCTTTTTTCCCATATTTTTTTGCATTAGCTTCATCAAGAGCAATCTTTTGGACATTTAAATTACCAACAGTATAATTTTCTACTTCACTTTTTCCTTCATTTTCTAAATCTTCAGCAGCCAAATCGGTGCGTGGTAAAAAATTCAAGTTAATCACCTCTATATTTAATATGGCTTTTTTTAGTAAAAAATATACAATTTTTAATAATTTTTCTTGCATTTTATTTTTTAATTTGATAGAATAGTACTGCGTATGCTCGGAGGTGAGTCAAATGGCAAATATTAAGCAACAAAAGAAACGTATTTTAACTAATGAAAAAAGACATGCTGCAGCATCTTCATTCAAAGCTTCTGTCAAAACTGCTATGAAAGCTGTATATGTAGCTGTAGAAAAGAAAGATTTAGAAGCAGCTGTTAACGCTTTAAATTTAGCAAACAAAAAACTTGACAAGGCTCAAGCTAAAGGAATCGTTCATAAAAACTATGTAGCACGTCAAAAGAGTGCATTAGCAAGCGCTGTTAACTCTTTAAAATAATTTAAAATACAAAAGTAAAAAAAGCACCTAGAGTGCTTTTTTTATTTTTTCTTACCAATTCTAAATTTTGTTTGTAACATAAACTGAATTATTAAAAGTGTTACAGCTAAAATACCTAAAACTAAAAACAAAGTTAAATTTAATTTTGGATTAATTATTGCTATTACTAAAATAATGATCATTATACTAGAAAAAACAATATTTATCCATCCTGTTAAAGATACAAATGTTTTTTCATTTTTATAATTTTCGTTTTTTGAAATCAAGTTTGGATTCTTTGTCACAACCATCATTATTCCACTAATCAAAAAGAATAAAGTAGACAAAAATCCTAAACCGTATAGTGAAATAAAATCTGCAGGTGTAAGGTCTATATATATCATCATTACGCTCCTAAAATAAATAATTGTAATCCTAATTTTTTATCAATCTTACCA
>JBGVOE010000074.1:0-2586 GCA_045126355.1 Anaeroplasmataceae bacterium
TTGCTTTTTTAGTGACATTACCATTTATTATAAATACTAATTATGAAGTGAATTTATTATCAATTTTACTAGGACCACTTTATGTTTTATATTTTGAACTATTGTTATATCCCGCTACTTTAATAATGATGTTTATTCCAAATATTCATATTTTATTTGATTATATCTTTATCTTTTTTGAAAGTAGCTTAAACGCTCTTGATAGTATCAAAAACTTAATTTTAATTTTTGGTAAATTAGATGTATTTTCCTTTATTTTATATGAAATTATTCTTTATTTTTTACTTACATCATTTGAGATTAAAAGGGGAAGAATTTTATTAAGTTTACTAATGGCTATCTTTTTGATTTTCGTCTATAATAAGGCTTTTTTTAATCCTTTTTATACTCTTAAAATGTATGATGTTGGTCAAGGTGATTCTTTGTTATTAACACTACCATATAATAGCGGAAATATCTTATTTGATTGTTATAACAATATCGATATTCACCTAAAAAAAGACGGTATCAAAGATATTGATATTATCTTTTTATCACATGGACATGAGGATCATATAAACACATTTAATAAAATTGTTTCAGCTTATAATGTTAGTAAGATTTATTCATCATATTATGATAATACAACCCTTTTAAATGATTTAAAGGATAGATATAATATTACATTATTAAAAAGTGATCAAAGGGTAATTTATAAAGATTTTGTTTGTGAAGTTTTAGGACCTATAAAGATGTATACTAATGAAAATGATAACTCGCTGGTTTTAAAAGTTATTATTGATGATTTGTCTATTTTATTTACTGGTGATATTGAAGAGACGTCAGAAAAAGATTTAGTAGATAAATATGGTGATAAACTTAAAAGTGATATTTTAAAAGCTCCACACCATGGGTCTAGTACATCAAGTTCTAAGGAGTTTTTGGATTATGTTGACCCTAAGTTTATTTTAATTAGTGTAGGTAGAAATAATAAATATAACTTTCCTAATAATAAATATTTACTATCACTAAACAATATTTACCGTACTGATTTAGAAAATTCGATAACTATTTATAAACGAAAAAAGTTATTCTATATTAAATAATAAATGATTTTATGAACCTATTGTGATACAATAGAAGTAGTCGTTATTAAGGGGTGATTTTAATGAGTAATATCTATGTAATTATTTGTAATGATACATATTTAGCACAAGAAGAAAAGTTAAAGATCATAAAAGAAAGATCTATTGATGATTTTAATATTTCTACGTATAATTTTCTTGATTCTGAACCTCTTGATATTTTAAACGAAATGACTACTGTCTCACTTTTAGGTGAACAAAGAATGGTTATTATTACAGAACCAGAATTTTTAAAACAAACTTATAAACATAATCATATTGTTGATAAATTTATTAATTATTTCTTAGATGATTATCAAGATACAATCTTAGTTATTATAAGTGGGGATGATCTTGATTACCGTTTAAAAATAAATAGTGTATTAAAAGAAAAAGCGATTATTAAAAAAATCGCTACAATTGAAAAAGATAATTTAAGTGATTGGATTGTTAAAAGGCTTGATGATGAAGGTTATAAAATTGATAAAAGCGCTGTAGGTGAATTAATCGAAAGAACTGATGGCGATATAATGCAAATTAATAATGAATTAGAAAAATTAATGTTATATCATACTGATAAAAATATCACATATCAATCGGTAAAATTATTAGTTACAAAAAATTTAGAAGATAATATTTTTAATTTATTAAATGCCTTTGTCGCTAACGATAAGAAGACTTTGTTTAGTATATATGAAGACTTTATGACATTAAATGAAGATGAGATGAGGATAATAAGCGCAATTAGTAATAAATTAGAAGAGATTTTATATACTAAAATTTTAATGAATAAAAATGCTGGTAAAGATGAAATTGCTACATATTTTAAAGTTAAACCTGGAAGAGCTTATTATATGATGGAAGCGGCTAGAAAGATAAAAGAAGAAAATCTAAAGTTATTAATTAAACGAGTAAGTGACTTAGATTACAATATCAAATCTGGTAAGATTGATAAAAAATTAGGATTACAATTATTTATTTTAGGAGCGTAATGATGATATATATAGACCTTACACCTGCAGATTTTATTTCACTATATGGTTTGGGATTTTTATCTACTTTATTCTTTTTGATTAGTGGAATAATGATGGTTGTGACAAAGAATCCAAACTTAATTTCAAAAAACGAAAATTATAAAAATGAAAAAACATTTGTAACATTAACAGGATGGATAAATATTGTTTTTTCAACTATAATGACCGCTATTTTAGTAATAGCGATTATAAATCCAAAATTAAATTTAACTTTATTTTTAATTTTAGGTATTTTAGCTGTAACACTATTAATAATTCAGTTTATGTTACAAACAAAATTTAGAATTGGAAAGAAGAAAAAATAAAAAGATATATTAAATAATCGTGTATGTTAGTATACCACAACAAATAACTATGTATGTTTTACACAACAAACTTTCAATGTATGTCACTACAAATAAATGTATATGTAAAAAGGATGGAATTTTCAAGTGTATTTTAGCTTGATA
>JBGVOE010000075.1:0-22307 GCA_045126355.1 Anaeroplasmataceae bacterium
TATAATGAAACAGACTACAGTGCTTAATTAAATTATATCATCTATGAAGATGACATAAAAGTTGTGTTGTACTCACAACTATAAATGAATCTCTGAAGAAGGAGAATGTATAATCTTAAGTACAATTTGATTATACTAGTGTTTTAAAATGGGAAAACAATTAGTCGCAGAAGAAATTAGATCAAGAAAAATTAAAAAGCCTGGAGCTATGTATTCTTTATTAGGATGGGTATGGAAGACATTTATGTATAAAAAATATAATGTAAATGTTAATATGAATGTTGATATGAAACAAGTTAAAGAACCTCATATCTTTATTAGTAATCACGCATCACGCCTAGACTATATTTTTACAGGGGTTCCACTATATCCAACTAAGTATAATTTCGTAGCTGGTTATAATGAATTTCACCGTTCTCACTTAGCTTTAGTATTTAAATTATTACGTGTAATACCAAAGAAGAATTTTACACCAGATATTTATACTATTAAATCTATTTCAAATGTTATTAAAAGTGGAGGAAATATTACAATCTTTCCTGAAGGAATGAGTAGTATTTCAGGCGCTAATCAACCAGTAGCAATTGGAACTGGTAAATTTATTAAACATCATAAGGTTCCTGTGTATTATTCAGTTATTAAGGGTGGATATTTAACAAGTCCTAAATATAATTTAAAAGATCGATTAGGTTATGTTGAAGTTGTATTCGATCGAATGTTTACTAAAGAAGAGTTAGAAACTTTAACACCAGAAGAAATTGAAGATATTATGAATCAAAAACTATATCATGATGATTATGAGTGGAATAAAATTCATAAACACCATTATGATATAGGAGATGAAGGAGCTCTTCATTTAGAAGATTTATTATTCTACTGTCCTAAGTGTGGTAGACAACACACTATGAAAACAGAAGGTAATAAGATTTACTGCACAGAATGTGGAAATGGAGCAACACTTCTTGATACATATGAATTAGTTCCATTTGATGATAGTTGTGTTATTCCTGAAACGCAAACTAAATGGTTTAATTTAGAACGTGAAGTAATAAAAGAAGAAATTAAAAATCCTGATTTTATTTTAGAAGAGAAAGTTAAATTAGGAATGTTACCAAAATATGAATTATTAAAAGAACAAAAAACATCAGAAATTGTTGGAGAAGGCATCTTAACTTTAACACATAAAGGCCTAACTTATAAAGGAAGTAAGGATGGAGAGGATTTCGAATTCTTTATCGCTAGTGCTAATCTTCCTACGTACGGAATGTGTACTGATGTAAGTAGATTCTATACCTTCTATGATGGAGAGTTTGTAGAGTTTTATCCAGAACATTCAGTAGTTGAAAAATTCTTCTTAGCTACAGAAGAAATACATAGAGCAAATGGCGGAAGATGGCAAGATTTTAAATTTGAAAAATAATAATTTATTCGGAGATACCTAAACGGGTATTTCCGATTTTTGCTTTTTAATTGAAATCAAATAAATATTAATTTAAAATATAAGTATAAAATTAATTCTTTGTAAATATAGTAGTGAGGTGTTTTTTTATGAGAGCTAGAGAATATATTGAACATCAATACATACCATGGATCTTGTTTTTAGATAAAAGAGATACAATTAAACATTTTGTAGATGGTAAAGAGAGTTATTTATGTGAACTTTATAATCATATTTCAAAAGAGTTTAAGGCTTTAGAAAGATATGAACTTTTTATGTTTAGAGTTGAGTTTTTAAAACAAGCTACTCCATTAGGATTAGTTCATATTATCGCGGTTAAAACACCAGAGGCAATACTGCAAGGTGAGAGTGCATATTTATTTATTGTATACAATGATAATGAATTAATTTATTACACGGTTGATTATGTTTTAGACATAACATACGCAATTAAGAAGTATAAAGATAAAAAATTTACTACTATTTGTAATACTGAGTTAAATTTAAAGGAGATCATGAATAAGATTACTATGGATTTAATGACATTATAGGAGTGATAGAATAAAAACAATTATCATCTATAATCCTTACAGTGGTAAAAATCAAATAGAAGTTTTATTATTAGATGTAGTAGAAGAATTAAAAAAATATAATATATTTGATGTAAGTATTTTTAAGCCTACTTATAAAAAGGAGATTAGTATTTATTTAGCTAATAATAGTAGTAGGTTTGAACTTGTTATTGTATTTGGTGGAGATGGAACATTAAATGAGGCTTTAAATGGTTTGATGAGTAAAACCTGTAGACCCAAACTATTATATGTTCCAACAGGTACAGTTAATGATTTTGGACATTATTTAAAAATACCTTCTAACTTTAAAGAAACATTTAAATTATTATTAAATGAAGTAAGTTTTATTGATATTTGTAAAGTTAATGAAATGTATTTTTTATATGTTATGGCTTGTGGGAAATTTTCAGGTATTTCATATGGAGCTAATATTAATAATAGTAAAAAAAGTTTGGGTATCGTTTATTATTATTTAAGAGCTTTTAAAGAATTTTTAAAACATAAAAGTAAAGGCTTTATAATTAATAATCTGAAATGTTCTTTGTTTTTAGGACTTAATGTTTGGAGGATTGCGGGATTTAATCTCGGAAATAAAAAAGGTAATAAATTAAATGACGGAATGATTGATGTGGTGTTTTTTAAAGACACCACTTTTTTAAACACAATAGCTATTGGACTCTTTTTACTGTTTGGAATTAAGTTAAAAGGAGTAGTTAGGAAAGAGCGTGTAAGTAGTTTAAATATTAAATGTGATAGTAAAAAGCAATTTAATACAGATGGAGAAGAAAGTTATTTTACTGATAAAGTTAATATGGTTGTACTTAGGGAATCATTAGAAATTTATCTTCCAAAAGCAAGTATGAAAAAATATTTATAAATGCTAATAATTGGTAAATAATAAAATGGGTGATAAAATGAAAACTCATTATACAACTGTTTTTAGCATTTTAGTTTATATTTTAAAAAACAACTATTTAATTTTTACTTACTTATTTATTCCACTTCTCATGAAAGATTATCAAAACACCTCATATATCGCACCGCTTATTTTTATAGTTGTGTGTACTTTAATGATTTTGATTCTTCCTAAAAAAATAGGCGAGGTAAAATACAATGAAATATTAAATAAATCTTTTATAGCTAAACTTTCTTATTATATAGTTCAATTTATAATGTTGGTTTTAAATGTTGTTATTGTTAGTTATACAATTAGTCGGATATTCTTTTATAACTATAATATTATGTTGTTTATTATAGCTACAATCTTGGTTGTTATCTATATCTCAACAAGTGATATCGAGGTGATTTTAAATAGCTCCTCATTTTTATTTTTAATAGCGATACTACTTATTATATTTCCTGTCTTTTTAGCTAATGAAGTAAAAGATTTTACTTTACTTATGCCTTTTTTCGAATTTAAGGGAATGACATTCTTATTAATATTTTATTTTATATTAGATGCCATATCGAGTATTTTAAACGGAGCTAAGATAAAGGGTAAAATAAGTAAATGGAAACTTAGTATTCCTATTTTTATTATGCTACTGTTTATGACTTTAGAACTTCTTAATATTATTGTTATTACAGGAACAACGTTTCTACTTAATAATGAATTCTTAGGTTTTTTTACACTCTTTATTCAAGATACGATTAACTATATAGGGAATTTAGGATTATTCTTTTTATATGTTATTCCTGTTGTTGGGTGTTATAAAGCAGGTTACTCTTTAAGGAATATAAAAAATGGTTTTAAAATTAAGGATAATGTATTTTATAATATTTTAATTTTTATAATTTTGGTCTTTTTAACAAGTGTAATTATTTATTATACTGAAATTCCTAAGCTTTCTTTTATACTCGTTTTAATTTCAACAATCTTACTTAGTTTTACATATATTTTCATCATTATTAATAGGAGCCAAAATTATGAAATCAAATTCTAATAAAGCATTCTTTCTACAGTTGAAAGAAAAACTTGAAGAAGATATTGATGTAATTATTAGTGAAAATAAAGAGATTGATATAACGATTTTCTTTCAAGAACAGATGTGTAATATTACTGACTTTTCTCGTGATTTTCTTCCTCTATTACGTATGAGTCCTGAACTTAATGCAGAAGAAGTATTAACAGGTTTAGCAAGAGAAGTTGATGTTTTTGAAAAAGATGTTTATCAAATAATCTTTAATGGGTTAATGTTACTTTATGATCATAAGCGTGATAAGTTTTATCTACTTGATATTTCTAAAGCTTTAAGAAGAACGACAGGAGATTCAAACGCTGAACCACAAAATATAATTGGTTCTAGAGATGGTTTTACAGAAAATTATAAAGATAATATTTCACTCCTTCGTTCTAGAGTAAAAAATGATAATTTCTTAATTGAAGAATTTAAAATAGGTAGAAGAAGTAAAACATGGGTTGGTTTAGTATATATATCGGATATACATAATGAAGAAAAGAGAATGGAGTTATCAAAGAAATTAAAAAGTATTGATATAGACGCGCTGATTACAATTAATGATATCTTACCTCATTTATCTGATCGGTATATCTTTCCGATTGTTAATTATATTGGTCTACCTGATTTAGCTGTTACAAAGTTATTAGATGGAGAGTTTATTATTGTTATCGATAGGATTCCAACAGTCTTAGTTACACCGACAAGTCTATCTGATTTAATGGAAGAGCGTGTTGATTATGTAACAAATAAAACTTCTAGATTACTTCAAAGAATTATCGTGTTATTATGTTTTTTCTTATCTACTGTTTTTCTAGGACTCTTTTTAAGTGTTTTAACTTTTCAAATAGATGTTTTATCTTTGCCACTTCTTTCAACATTTTCAGTAACACAAAAAGGAGCAATTTTTCCAATCTTTATTGAGATTGCATTTGTCTTGTTTTTATTTGAACTTTATTACTTTGTAGGGTTTCGTTCTAGTGAAAAAACACTCTCCTCAACAATTGTTTTAATAGGTGGTTTAATCATCGGACAGAACTTAATAGATAGCGGAATGGTTGGGGTTGTTGTTATCACAATTACTGCACTGTGTTTCTTAGCTACATTTGTTGTTACTAATAATATTTTGTTTGTTTTCGGTATAAGTGTTGTTAGATTTATTTTTCTTTTATCTGGGCTGTTTTTTGGATTTTATGGAGTTAGCTTATGTTTAATTGTTTTCGCTATTCATTTTTCGAAACAATCATTCTTAGGAGAACATTTCCTTCATCCTTTTATTCCTTTTGATTTTACTGGTTTTACAGATTTCTTTAAAGCAAGAGCAAATAAAAAAAGGGTGAAAAGAAACACCTCTTTAGATTTAACAGATGACACAATTAAAGGAGAAGATCATGCGTAAGATTTTTATATTAATCTTTTTGTTTTTTACATTAGCTCTAAGTAGTTGTAATACCAATATTAATTCTAGCATTTATATTTCATCAATTGGATTTGAGATTAAAGATGATAAATTAGTTACTTACTTTTTATCTAATCCTTTAACTGATATTAGTAGAAGTAGTGAGGATAAAGAAAAAGAAGCACAGTTTGTGAGGATTGAGGCTAGCAGTGTTTATGAAGCTTTTAACGAAGCAAAACAGTCCTTACTTTCTCCTCTTAATTTTTTACATGTTAAAACTGTTATTTTTACAGAAGAATGTTTTAGTAGTAAATATATCCTTGATTTTCTAACATTCATTAAAAGTGTTAGATTTATTTCATATAATTTTTATGTATTCGCGACTATTTCTAAGATTGAAGATTTATATAAATTTAAAAACCCAGAGCAGATTAGTTATCAATATAGTATCTTGAGTTCTCCTGATTTACTTTCATATAGTGATTTTGGAATAGAAAAGCTTCATTTTCTTGATTTCGCTAATGACTATTATAACAGTGGTCGTTATCTTCATATCCCCTTAATTTTAATCAACGATGCATGGGGTAAAAATATTACAATCGAAGTGGATGGTTTTTTATGTTATGGATTTCCTATAACCCTTTATCGCAATAGTGAGTTTAAGGGAATGTTATATCTTTATGATAAAAACTCCTTACTTTTTCATGATGAAGATGACGTTTATCGAATAACGAATTATAGAGTTAATAAATATGTTAGAAATAATCGTTTTGTTTTTTCTATCTCCTATGAAGATATTACTGTCTTTGGGGATGGGTCTAGAAGTAAATTTGAGGAAAAACTAGTTATGGAAATAAAAAAATATTTAGATTCTTATACTACTAATCAAAATGGATTATATTTGATTAAGTTCTATAATTATCTAAATACTAAATCGTTAAATTTATATGATTTTGACATTGAAATTTTGCATAAAGGTTAAAATTCACAAAATATTCAAATTTTTCCACATTTTATAGTATAAAATGAAGGAGTAAAATTGATTTGGATGCTTTTAGTGCAAAAAAAATGGCAGGGGCAGTAGGATTCGAACCCACACCAAAGGTGTTGGAGACCCGTGTGCTACCATTGACACCATGCCCCTAGCGCATAAATTAGTATATCATATCAAAATTTAAAAATCAACAAATTTTTTAACAAAAAGGAGAAATGAGTATATGTCTAGTGAAACTGTTGCTTTATTAGTCAAATTTCTACCAACAATTTTAACCGCAATTTGTATATTTTTATGTATGTTAAGAGGTTTTTTAAGAGGATTTAGAAAATCAGTCATCTTATTAATCCACTACATAATTTCACTTGCGGCTGGATTGTTCGTTTATTTTGAAGCGACTAAAATTGTGCTTTCGGATGAATTAAATAGTATTTTAGCATCCATAAGCCCTGAATTTGCTGAAGCTAACTCGCTTTATGATGTGGTTGGTATTTTAGTAAATTCTTATTTGCCAGATTTTGCCTCACTTATTGGCAACGAGCATTTACAACAAGTTGTTATGGCTTTAGTTGGAGTAGGAGTGAGTTTAGTATTTGGTATTGTCTGTTTGATTGTCTTCCCATGGGTAGTTAGAGTAGTTTTATATTTATTATATTTACTATTCTACCGCGAAGGAAAAGTGAAAAAGCATAAAGAAGCTGAGGGAGACGACTACCATGCTCATCGTTTGATGGGTACGCTTGTAGGTGTTGTGCGTGGTTTTGTATGGTCAGTATTATTAGTTTCAATTTTTAGTAGTACTTTCTACATTGCCTCAGGTGGTATTTCAACAAATGAAGAGGTAGAAGATCTTGAAATTTTAGATCAATTAGAAGAGATGATTGATTTAGAAGGAATTAGTTCATCAATCGGAGTTGAACTTGATTTAAATTCAATTTATGAAGCTCTTAAACAATCAAGAAGTACAGGTGTTGGACTTCTATTTGACGCAATTAAGATTAATGGTACGCCAATTGATCTATATTATGCGGACTTATATTTAAGTTCTACATTTAATACTTTGCCACAAGCTGAAGGAAAATTAGATGAAGTATTTGCTTATCTATCTGAAGATGAGGCAATTAAAAGTGAATTAGCTAAAATAAGTATTCGTGAAGAATTAGCTATGATAGTTGGCCTAGTAGAACAAGTTTTAGAGTCAAATGCAATTACTATTGAGGATAAAACAATTGTTATTTCCCCTGAAATCTTAGAAGTTGAAATCGGATTATTAGTTGATGAATATATTAGTGGCTCAACTTTAATGTCTGATTTAACACCTTTAGCCATCGTAGGGTTAGCTGAGGCTATTAACGAAGGAAATTTAAGTGCTGGTGATAAAGCAATTGATGATTTATTTGATGAAGAAACTATCGAATTAATTAAAGAAGTTAATATAGTTAAAGACTTAGGTAAGATTTTAAAATCTGCTTTTAAATTGGTTAATAAATTACCTGTGTTTAATGATGATGGAGAATTTGATTTAACTGTTTTACAAGATGTTAATACATACTTAAATTTAGATGTTGATACTGTTAAAGAAGTATTTGCTGACTTTGGACAAATTGACACTCTTACTAAAGTAGTATTCCCAGTTGGAATTGGATTTGCATTATCAAATTATTCAGATATGATTTCATCTGTTGGAATTAATCCTACTGACTTAGATTTTAGTGATGTTGATTGGGGATTTGAATTAACTAACTTAGGTAATATTTATGAGGGTGTTATTTCTTTAGGCTTAGACTTAAATAAATTATTAGATTCAACTACAAACGAAGAAACTGGTTTAACTAATCAAATTGAATACATTATTGATTTAGTTTCTAATGAAGAAACATCTCCTGTATTCAAACAAAACTTAATTAGTTTAGTTGATACTGTTTTTGAATCAGAGTTATTTAGTCAAGTTGGGTTAGTATTTGTTAAATCTAAAATTGCTGAATTTGAATTAGGTCAAGATGATGAAGTATTAGCTACATTAAATGACTCATTGAATTTAGTAAAGCAAAACTTAGAAAATTATACTGAGAAAAATTTAAGAGATGATTTACATGAATTAATCTCTTCAGGATTAAATGTTACAAATTTACTTCCACTCTTTATGGGTAATATGGAAGAAATTAATATTTTTGAATTATTATATGAAATTCCAACAGAAGATGTTAAGAAAGCATTACTTGGAACATATAATGAAGATTTAGGTAAATATCAAGGTGGTATTTATAGCCTACGTTTATTAACAGGTGATTTAAATAACGATGGAAATACAGATCCTGGATGTTTCTATGCAGCAGACTCATTTGTTGAAGCCGCTTTAAAAGCATACGCAACTGATTTAATCTCTGCTGAGGTTGTTGACTCAATTACTTCAGTTAAGGATAGTGATGGTAATTTAGTAAAACTTAACCCAACAGATCCAGGTTATAACTTTAATGCTTGGCCAAATGAAATTGAAGCTTTAATTGACGCTATTAGCGATTTACAAACCGTAGAAGCGTTAAAAGAAATTAATTTAAACTTCGAAGGTGAAGTAAATATTACGGAAATCTTACCTGAGAGCTTAACTTATAGTGATATTGATGTTATCACTGCAGCAGCAAGTAGATCTAAATTATTATCAGCTATTATCAAAGACACATTAGTTAATGCCTTAAAAGAAGAAGAAATGATTGGTGATGCAATTGATGATCCTAATATTGTTTGGATGGATACATTTGGTGATGATGGCGAAGTAGTAAGTTATGGAGAACTTAACGCTCTATTAAAAGGATTTAAAGTTTTAAGTGAAGAAGATAAAGCTATTAATTTAAATAATCCTGATACTTTAGTTAATGGTTTAGGTTTATTAATTCGTGAAGCTACTAGTGAAGAATTAAATGATCCAACAAAACAATATTTAATCTTAAATGGTTTAAATTATGAAGATGTAATGCCTTTTACTAATTCACAAGTTGTTATGAAATTGTTAAGTACAGTTATTTCTTCATTAGGTGAAGGTGAAGAATCATTACCAATTGTCCTTCCTTCTGAATTAAAAACTAGCGGTGAAGGTAATGAAGATAACTGGAAGAACTGGGCAATGGATCATAACGGTGATTATAAACAAGGTGAATTTTCAAAATTAATCTTGATTATGTATCACGCTAGAGAATATGCATTAAATAATCCAACTGAAGTTGTAATACCAACAACTGAAGAAGAAAACGCTCCTGTTTTAACAATAAGTAATTTACTAAAGTCTGTTGTTATGATGGATAAAGATGAACTTGTAACAGACTCATTAGTACTATACTCAACAGTTAGTAGTATAATTATGAGCTTAGCAGAAGTTGATGAGCCTGTTATTATCGTTCCAACTAATGCAAGACAAGATGGCGAAATAGTAATTATTAAAGAAGAAATTCATAAATTATTAGCTGTTGTTCGAGATTTAGAAATTTCTTTAGAAAATAATGATTTTTCAAATATCGATGTTGATGCAATCGTCGATAAATTAGAAGAAGCTAGAGAAAGTATCTCACTTTCTAACATCTTCTCAGCAACGATAATAAATATCTTATCTAGCGCTGAGGCCCTTGTTGTTCCTCGTGAATATCAAAAAATAAATGAAGGTGGTAGGTTAGTAGTTAATCTTGATCATCCTATTTGGTATTCTAGCCAATTAAGTGATTGGGAAGATAGTGAAGTTGCTAAGTTATTAGCGAGTATAACTGAATTAAGTTTAGAAATAGAAGATGGAGAACTTGTTATTCCAGATGATCCAACAGAATTATTAAAAGGGTTAAATGACGCTAGTATAACAGCTGATCCAAGTAAAAACTTAAGTAAACTTGATGTAATTTATAGTAGTGTACTTTTAAGAACTACAGTTAGTGATATTGTTTATAAAACACAAGACATTTTATATCGTGAAGAAGCTTTAGTTTCTGAAGATTTCATGGTAAGTGAAACTAGTGATAAAAATATTTCTAAAGATGAAATTAGAAAGCTTATAACTTTATTAGAAAAAATTGATATTACTTTTGAAGAAGATGGTTCATTTGATGCTGGTAAAGTTATTGAAAGTTTAAATGAAGAAGAAATACGCGAGTTAATTGTAGATTCAAATATTTTAAATATTACTCTTGTTAATATGTTGGTAAAAATAGAAGGAATTCATATTCCAGCTAACTTCAAAACAGACGGTGTAGCTGACCCATATATCAAAGCTTGGTATCCAAGTGAAACATTAAATTGGGATGAATGTGAATTAGGAAAATTATTATCAAGTGTTGTTGAATTAGAACTTGAAGTTGTAGATGATGAAATAGAATTACCAGAAAACCCAACTGATTTATTAAAAGATTTAAAGAATGATAGTATTACAAATAAGACTGAAGGAACTACAAAACTTGATGTAATCTATTCATCTGAAGTAATTAAACAAACATTAAAAGTAACAGTTGAAGAAATTGAAGAAGTTAAGATTCGTGATGAAGCTTATGAAGGCAATAATAGAGATAACTACATCGCAAAAGTAGAAGTTGAAAGATTAATCGATTTAGCTAATAACGATGGAATTGACTTTGAAAATATTGAGGTTTCAGTAATCTTTGATTTATTAAAAGAAGAATCAAATAGAAAGTTAATCGTAGAATCAAATATCCTAAATATTACAATTGTTTCTAAATTTGATGGTGTAGATGCATTAGAAATACCTGATAAATTTATGTTAGATGGTAAGATTAATGAATTAGCTCCTGCTTGGTATCCAAGTTCTTTAGGATGGCAAGACTGTGAATTAGCGCGCCTTTTAAATAGTATTGTTGAATTAGATATTACAGTTGATGAAGACGATAATATCGTAATGCCTGAAACAGATGAATTATTAAGAAGTTTAAATGATGAAAATGAAAATGGTCAAATTAAATTAGATATTGTATATTCATCAGAAATTATTGCTAAAACAATTAGTGTTAAGATAAGCGAACAAGAAGAAATTATGATTCGTGATGAAGCTTATCAATTAGATGACGAAGGTAATAAGACAGATATCTTAAATTCTGATGAAATCCTACACTTAGTTAACTTTATTGAATTAGCTGATATTTCGCTTGAAGGTGGAATTAGTGTTTCTAAAGTATTTGATTCATTAAATAATGATTCTGTAAGACAAACAATCGTAGAATCAAATATCTTAAATATTACAGTTGTTTCTAAATTTGATGGTGTTGAAGACTTAGATATGCCTGAAGAATTAATGATTGATGGTAAGGTTAATGTTGAGGCGGATGGATGGTATCCAAAAGATAAGTGGCAAGATTGTGAATTAGCTCACCTATTAGATGGTGTAGTTGAATTAGGTATCACAGTTGATGAAGATGATAATATCGTAATACCTGAAACAGATGACTTATTAAAATCATTAAATGATACAAATGAGGATGGCGAAGTTAAACTTGATGTAATTTATTCTAGTACAATCATGTCTAAAACTATTAGCAATAAGATTACTAGCCAAGAAGGAATCATGGTTAGAGATGAAGCTTATCAAACAGATAATAGTGACATTTTAGCTGTAGATGAAATTAAATTATTAGTAGACTTTATTGAAATTACTGAAATTTCTTTAGATGACGGAATTAGTGTTTCTAAAGTATTTAATACATTAAGCGATGAAGAAAAAGGTGAAAGAACTAGAGAAATTATTGTAACATCAAATATCTTAAATATCACAGTTGTTTCTAAATTTGATGGCGTTGATGGATTAAGTATTCCAGATAAATATTTAATTGATGGCAAAGTAAATGTAGATGCAGAAGCATGGTATAGTAGCTCAACTAGCGTTTACTCATTAAGAAGTTCTTGGGAAGACTGCGAGTTAGCAAGACTATTAAATAGTATTGTTGAATTAGGTATTACTGCGGATGAAGATGATAACATTATATTACCTGAAACAGATGAATTATTAAGAAGTCTTAATGATGAAAATGAAGAAGGTCAAGTTAAATTAGATATTGTATATGCGTCAGATATTATTTCTAATACAATTAGTGATAAGATTACATCTAACGAAGATATTATGGTTAGAGATGAGGCATACTCTATAGATGAAGAAGGAAATAAGACAAATATCTTATATTCTAATGAAATCTTATTATTAGTTAACTTTATTGAAGAAGCTAATATTTCAATTGATGGTGGAATTAGTATTTCAAATGTATTTGATTCATTAAATAGTGCTATGGTAAGAGAAATTATCGCCACTTCAAACATTTTAAATATTACTGTTGTATCTAAATTAGATGAAACAAACGGATTAAGTATCCCAGCTAAATTTAAATCTGAAAACAAAATTAATGTTAATGCTGAAGAGTGGTATCCAAGTAGTGAAGTTAATTGGGATGATTGTGAATTAGGTAAGTTATTAGCAAGTATTGTTGAACTTGAAATTGAAACTGAAAATGATAATATCATTGTTCCAGAAGCAAGTGTTTTATTAACATCTTTAAATGATGCATCATTAACAAATACTAGCCTAACAAGATTAGATGTAGTATACTTATCAGAAATTATTAAATTAACAATTAAAGATAAGTTAGAAGAAAATGATGAAGTAATGATTCGTAGTGAAGCGTACGATACTGAAAACTACATTAAACAAGAAGAAATTAGCTTATTAGTTCAATTTGTAAACGAAGGTAATATTGATTTAGATGAAATTAAAGTTTCAACAATCTTTGATTTATTAAAGGTTGAATCAAATAGAAAGATGATTGTTGAATCTAACATCTTAAATGTAACAGTTGTTTCTAAGTTTGATGGTGTAGCTGGATTAACTATTCCAAATGATTACTTATTAGCTGATGGAAGTATTGATACAAGTGCTTCTAAATGGTATAAAGTAAATGATTGGCAAGACTGTGAATTAGCTCGCTTATTAAATAGTGTAGTTGAATTAGGAATTACTACTGACGCTAACGATAACATCGTAATGCCTGAAACGGATGAATTATTTAAATCATTAAGTGATGAAAAATTAGATATTGTATACGCTTCTGAAATTATTGCAAATACAATTAGTGATAAGATTACATTTCAAGAAGGAATTATGATTCGCGATGAAGCTTACTTAGTTGATGAATTAGGTAATAAGAGTGATATCATTAGTGTTGATGAGGTTTCATTATTAGTTAAATTTATTAACATAGCAGATATTTCAATTACAGATGGTATTAGTACTGCAAAAGTATTTGATGCGTTAAATGATATTAGTGTAAGAAAGATAATTGTAGAATCTAATATCTTAAATGTAACAGTTGTTTCTAAGTTTGACGGTGTAGCTGGATTAACTATTCCAAGCGATTACTTATTAGCTTATGGAAGCATTAATATTGAAGCTTCTAAATGGTATCCTGTAAATGATATCGAATGGCAAGACTGTGAATTAGCAAGATTATTAAATAGCGTTGTTGAATTAGGAATTAAGACTGATTCAAGTGACCGAATTATTATGCCTGAAACTGATTCATTATTAAAATCATTAAATGATGAAAATGAATTGGGTGTAACTAAATTAGAAGTAGTATATGCTTCTGAAATAATCGCAAATACAATCAGTGATAAGATCACATCACAAGATGGTGTCATGATTAGAAGTGATGCATTTATTGTTGATGAATTAGATAATAATACTAATATCTTAAATGCTGATGAAATCTTATTATTAGTTGACTTTATTGAAATGGCTAATATTTCATTAGGTGATGATAGTAATAACTTATCAGCTGAAAATATTTTTGACGTAATTAAAGATAGTGAAAAAGGTATTGAAGCTAGAAGAATTATTGTAACATCTAATATTTTAAATATTACTGTAGTAAGTAAGTTTGAAGATGCAGAAGGATTAGAACTTCCAAGCGATTACTTATTAGATAGCGGTGATATTAATGTTCATGCTGCTAAATGGTATCCAACAAACGATTGGCAAGACTGTGAATTAGCTCGCTTATTAAATACTGTAGTTGAATTAGATGTAGAAGTAGAAAATGGTGTTCCTAAATTTGAAAATAATGTTTCAAAATTATTAGGAAGCTTAAATGATGATAGTATTACAAATAGTGGTGTAACTAAACTAGATGTTGTGTATTTATCAGATGTAATTAAACAAACATTAAAAGTTAAATTAGAAGAAAATGATGAAGTATTAATCCGTAAAGAAGCATACGTAAATAACGATGTAGATAGTTATGTTGAAAAGGATGAAATTCAATTATTAGTAGAATTTATTAACACTTCAGAATTAGACTTAACTTCATTAGACGCAGGTGGATTATTTAATGCGTTAGATGATGCTGCTAAAGGTAATGCATTAAGAAGAATTATTGTAGTATCAAATATTTTAAATATTACAACTGTTGATAAGATCGCAGGTGATGATCCTCAAACAGACGCATCAACTATTAAGTTTGCAAGCCTATATTTAAATAGTGATAATACAGTTAATAAAGAAGCTTCTGCATGGTACCCTGTTGATGAATTAAATTACGAAAACTGTGAATTATATCATTTATTAATTTGTGTTGATGAATTAGGTATTACTGCAAGTGGTAATGAAATTTCTGTTTCAATCAACGATAAATTAGATATGTTATTAACAAGTGCAAAACATGGTGCAAGTGGAGAAACTAAATTAGATGTAGCATATTTATCTGATAGTATCGCAAATACTATTTCATATCGCCTAAATGAATTTGCTGATATTCCTTTATATACTTATAATAATGAAATGGTATTTGATGAAACAACAAATAGAGCTAGTGATAGAATTATTAGCGGTAAAGAAGTAAAAGCATTATTAGCTGGCTTAGAAGCATTAGGAATGAAATTCTCTAGTGGTTCATTAGCTGCTTCTGATATTGAAAATATTTCTTTAGATAAATTAGCAGCCAATATTGATGGTGTATTAGAATCATCTATCTTACATTACATTATCTCTACTAAGTTAATTGAACAAACTCAATCTGATAGTAGTATTGTAGTTTATAATTATTGGTCTGGTAATGAAACTTACGCTGATATTGAAGTAGTTAAAGTTATCGGTGAAGGTAGTTATGGTGAAGATGGTGTATATGTTTATGTACATACTTCTCAAATCACAGAATCTATTGAAGTATTAGATATGATTGGAATTAATAGCTTCGAAAGCATTTCTAATATTAATGATATAAGAAATATTGCTGGATACTTCTCTGTTGCAAACGATAAAGGTTATAGTGCTGACATGTTAGTTAACAATATTACTGAATCTGCAATTGTAAGTAAGATATTCAGTCAGTTATTAGTAAGTATGCCAACATTAGGATTCCAAGGAATCACTCCTAAAGATGTAGTAGAAGTTTACGATAACGATATAGTAAAAGCTATTACTGTTAAAGATTTAAAAACATTATTAGCGATTTATGCTTAGTTGATAATAGTTTAGAGGCTATCTCTTAAAGAGATGGCCTTTATTCTTTAAAAAACTTAATTTTTCTTGAAAAAAGGACTTTACAATTTAAAAATTATTGATATAATAAATAATGCTATTGAAATAGCAAAGATGGCGACTATGGTGAAGAGGCCTAACACTCCGGATTGTGGCTCCGGCATTCGCGCGTTCGAATCGCGTTAGTCGCCCCATTCTTGATATTTACGAACTGATACATTATCAGTTCTTTTTTTTTGCTAATTTCTCGTGTATAATTAATTAAAGTGGTGATTAATTATGATTAATAATGAATGGAATATTATTTTAAAAGATGTTTTTGAGTCAGAACAATATTTAAAATTAGAAAGATTCTTGGATGATGAATACGAAAATAATATTATTTATCCAACAAAAGAAAATATATTTAATGCATTAAAATTAACTAGTTATAATGATGTTAAGGTTGTTATTATCGGACAAGATCCATATCACGAGCCTAATCAAGCACATGGTTTAGCTTTTTCTGTTTTAGAAGGAGTGAAGTTACCTCCATCTCTTAAAAATATTTATAAAGAGATTGAAAGTGATTTAGGAATTAAAATGAATAATACTGGCAATTTAACTAATTGGGCAAAACAAGGAGTATTATTATTAAATAATGTTTTAACTGTTAAAGCACATGAAGCAAATTCTCATAAGGGTAAAGGATGGGAATATGTTACCGATAAAATAGTTGAAAAGTTAAATAATAGAGAAGAAGGAATTATTTTTATCTTTTGGGGCAATAACGCAAAGAGTAAACAAAAGTTAATTAATAATCCGAATCATATTGTTTTAACTGCGCCTCATCCATCTCCACTATCAGCTTATCATGGTTTTTTTGGATGTGGTCACTTTTCAAAGATTAATCAAATTTTAAAAGAAAAAGGTATGGAAGAAATAAACTGGCAAATATAGGATGGATTTTTCATCCTTTTTTTGTTATTTTTTCCTTATTAGAGTATAATATTAATAATTAATATTTACGGAGGTATTTATGGAAATTAATGAAATATATTATGGTTTTAAATTATTAAATATAAAAGAAATAAAAGAAATAGATTCAGTACTATATGAATTTAAGCATGAAAAAAGTGGAGCTAGTATGGTTTACTTAGCTAATGATGACACAAACAAATGTTTTTCAATTGGCTTTAAAACTTTACCAGAAGACTCTACAGGTGTATGTCATATTATAGAACATTCTGTTTTATGTGGTTCTAAAAAATATCCAGTAAAAGAACCGTTTGTAAATTTATTAAAAGGTTCAATGGCATCATTTTTAAACGCAATGACAGCGAGTGACTGTACTATTTATCCTGTAGCTAGTCAAAATGATAAAGACTTCGATAATTTAATGAGTGTTTATTTAGACGCTGTTTTCGCACCTCTTTCTATTACTGATCCTAAACCATTTTTACAAGAAGGATGGCATTTAGAAATGTTAGATGAAGAAAGCATCCCATCATATAAAGGAATTGTATATAACGAGATGCAGGGAGCGATGAGTAATCCACTTAGTCAGTTATCTGAATATACTAATCAAGTTTTATATAAGGGTAGTTGTTATGAATATAATTCAGGAGGAGACCCTGATGTTATTCCAGAGTTAACTTATGATTATTATAAGAGTTTCTATCACAAACACTATCATCCATCTAATGGTGTTATTTATCTATATGGTATGATGGATGTTTTAGAAAAATTAGAATTTATTGATAAAGAGTATTTATCTAAATTTGAGGATAGTGAAGAAAAGATTACTATTAGTTTACCAAATCCTATAGTTGATACAGAAGTTATTAGAGAATATATTATTAACGATGAAGAAGAAGTAGAAAATAACACTTATATTTCTTTAGCGTTTGGTTTAGAACATGCTAAAAATGTTAAAGATATCATGGCATTTTCACTACTTAATGAAGCGTTACTTGCCACAAATGCTTCTCCTCTTAAAAAGGTATTATTAGAAAAAGAATTAGCTGAAGATATTGAATCATATATTGATGATGGTTCAATTTATCCTTCATTTGGTATCTTCTTAAATAAAACATCTCCTAATAAAAAAGAGTTATTTGTTAAGACTGTTTTTGAAGAATTAAAACGTCTTAAAGAAGAAGGAATTGATCGTAATTTATTACTAGCTACAATTAATATTAATGAGTTTAAAAATAAAGAATTAGATACAGGTAGAATGCCTAAAGGATTGGCATTTGCGTTTAGTATTATGCAAGGATATAACTATGATATTCCTTATGAAAATTATTTAGAAACAAGCGATTATTATAAGTTCTTTAAAGATAATTTAGATACCGGATATTTTGAAAGCTTAATTGAAAAATATATTTTAAATAGTAATCACTATGTTGTTGTTACGATGAATCCTAGTAAAGAATTAGGTAAAATTAAAGATGAAACTATGAAAGAAAAAATGCGTAGTTTAAAAGAAAATATGACTTTAGAAGAAATTAATGAATGTGTAAAAATAACAAACGATTTAATAGCTTATCAAAACCGTAAAGATGATATTTTAGATGTTAAGAAATTACCTGAATTAAAGCTAAGTGATATATCTACTAAGATTAATCCTATTCATACGCTAGAAGAAGAAAAAGACGGAATTCATTATATTTATCATAACGTTAATACAAACAAGATTGCCTACTTTAGAGCTTACTTTGATTTAGGAGTATTAAGTGCAGAAGAATTAGCATACGCGCGCATTTTATCTCGTTTATTTGTTAGATTAGATACCCTAAATTATAGTGCGGACGCCCTACAAAGTCATATTAAAACATATTTAGGTAATATTGGTTTTTCACCTGTTGTTAATGCTAAAAATAGAGATGAATATATTGCTAAAATGTTAGTTACTGTTAGTAGTTTAGAAGAAAACATTTCATATATTCCTTCTATCTTAAATGAAATCATTAATAACACTATCTTTGATTTAGATAAAATTAAAACAATTTTAGTACAAATGAAAAATAGAGAAAGAAGTGCTATTATTGAAAACGGGACATCAGTTGCAACTACTATAGTTCGTTCATCTTTATCAAAAGAAGGTGCTCTAACAGCTAAGATGAGTGGTATTAATATGTATAACTTATTATCTCAATTAGTTGATAATTTTAACGGTGATATCATTGTTAAGTTAGAAAATATTATCAAGAAAATTTTTAACAAAAATAATTTAATTGTTTCACTAAGTGGTGATCAAAAAACACTTGATTTATTAACTGAGGCTACTAAAGAATTAAAACTAGAAGAGTCTGTTTTAGATAATGAATTAAACATTTCATATGAAAAGCTAGAAAGTGATGCATTAATTATTCCTTCAGGAGTTAACTGTAATGTTAAGGGGATGAACCTTACTGATTTAGATACAGAGTTAAACGGTAGTTTATATGTAATTCAACATATCCTTAACTATGATTACTTATGGCCTGAAGTTCGTGTAAAAGGTGGAGCTTATGGATGTAGTCTATCTTTATCAATTAGTAATGATATTTTGTTCGGCTCATTCTCAGATCCTAATGTAGCAAACACTTATAACGTTTATGACAGTGTTGCTACATATTTAGAAGAATTTAATCCAAACATTGATGAATTTAATTCTTATTTAATTGGAACAATTGCTAAAGTTGACCCACCAGCATCTATTTATAGTAAGATTGCCACATCTGATAAAAACTTACTTTGCAATATAACTTTAGAAAGATTAGAAAAAGTTAAATCGGAAATTTTATCAACTGATATAAATACTGTTAAATCTTACGCTTCCTTATTTAGAAAAATAGCACAACAGTCCATTTTATTTACTGTTGGCAATGAGAATAAAATAGGAGAATTTGACGAAATTAAAGTTGTTAAAAAGTTAGTTTAATATATCAATAAAATTCCTTATTTTATGACAAAATACGTTCTTTATTTTGTAATAATTATTTAAAAAAATCGTTTCTTAAATGAAATTTCGACTTATATTTAACTTAAAAATATGTTATAATGTAGGTGTATTATTTAGTATTAAAACAACACTTTTCTGATAAGGAGCGATGAATGATGAGAACAGCGAACGGGAAGAATGGTGGAGTGACTAAACTAGATTTGGAAACTGTAAGGACTAGATTAGAAGAAATATTTTCTACTAATAAAATAGTCCATGTCAGTGTTAATTCTGGAAGAACAAAATTAATAGATATTCCTTCAACAATTACAGGAATATATAATCATTTTTTCTGTGTTACTGCACATATTAAAAATTATCAAGAAGAATCATTTACCATTAATTTTATTGATATTATAATTGGTAAATTTAAAATCAAAGAACTAACCGAAATAGTAGAAATTGAAGAATAACGCTCTTAAGGCAACTTAAAAACTTGCTTTAAGAGTTTTTTCTTATATTTATATTTTTGTTGCATAAACTTATTGTAGGTGATGCATATGAAAAAGATCGATTTTAAGAAGTTAGTTGTTTCATTTAGTATAGTTGCAATATTAGTTTTAATAAGTATGATTTTTACAAAAGGTACAATGGATTTTTATAAAGAAATTATAAAACCAGATATTGCTCCTCCTGCTATTTTATTTCCAATTGTGTGGACTGTTTTGTATACAATAATAGCTATAACACTATACCGTTTTATAGATGATAAGGGAGTAAGAAATTTAATATTAGTTAATTTATTTATTAATATTATTTGGCCAATATTATTTTTTAGATTTAAATTAATTTTATTTTCTATCTTTTGGTTAATTTTAATTATTATTTCTTTAATTTTACTGTTGTTGAAAATTTACAAAAAAGATAAAGTGTACGCTTATTTAAATCTTCCATATTTACTTTGGTTGTTCTTTGCTTTGTACTTAAATTTGATGATTTATATGTTAAATTAGTAAAATTAATTAATACATTAATTTTTTTATTTGTAAAAAGCATATTAAAATGGTATTATATTAGTATTGATACATTATGGGGGTTATTACATGTTAAAAAAGATTTTATATATTATAGTAAGTTTCTTAGTAGGATTTATGCTTTTATCAAGTATTGTTGTTACTAATTTCTATTCAGTATTTCAAGATTTAATTGCTGAAGATGTTACAAATAAAGAATATTCATCTGCTGAAAGATTCTTTTCACGTGTTGTTGATGAAAATAAATTTTATTCAGCTGAATATGAAGGAACAACTATTGAAGTTTATTCAGCATTAAATGACAATATTAAATTTGTATATGATAGTGAAGGTAAGAAAACTGATACTACTTATTACACACTTGAAAGTAGTATTCAGTTTACATTATTCCATTTACCAGAAGATTTCGCTCTTGTAGATAATACAACTGATGAAAATAATAAAAAACAAGGTGGAGTTAAACTTGTTTTAGGTGATGCTGGAACAGTGTTCTTCCCATTTAAAACAGAAGCTGTAGATTACTATTCATTTGCTACAAGTTATTCATATTTACCATTAAGTATTGCTTATGATGATTATGTTGCTGCTCTTAACGCTGCAAGTATTAGTTCAGATGCTACAATTACAGGCGCTGTTATTATTGACGGTGATGGTGAAGAAGAATTTAATGTTTTATTTACAGCAGGTAAATATCCAACATTTAATACTAAATTCCACACTGATTTTGTTGATATTTTAACTAGATATAATAAAGTTCAATTACAAAACGCTAAAGGTGAAGAAATCAATAATGAAGAAACAAATAAAATTGTTGAAGATTATAATGCTGTTTTAGCTAACAATTCCGGTTATTTACAACAACATGATTTCAATGTTATTTATAGTTCATCTGATTTCTTATTACCAGTTATCGGTGCCGCAGTTATTTTCTTAGCTCTTGATATTCTTTTAGGATGGTTTATTTTCAGAAAGAAAAAAGCTTCTAAATATGTCCCACCTTATAGAGCTAAACAACCAACTGCTCCAGTTCGTCAACCTGAACAATTCAGTAGAGATGTGTTTAACGTTGAAGAAGATGATGTTGTAGAAACACCAACTGAAGAAACAGAAACAAAACCAGAAAACGAATAATAATTAAAACCTGTAAAGTTTAATTACTTTATGGGTTTTATTTTAGATAAAAAAGGAGAAAATATATGATGGACAAATACATATTTTTAGATTTTAATGGAACTGTTTTAGATGATGTAGATTTATGTTTAAATTTACTTAATGAAATGTTGTGGGAAAAAGAAAAAAAGAATGTTGATATTGTAGAGTATAAACATATTTTTGATTTTCCGATTACTAAATATTATATTGCAGCTGGGTTTGATTTTTCTAAATATACTTTTGAAGAATTAGCTCAATATTTTATAGTTGAATACACAAGAAGAAACTTAACAGAGTCTTATATTTTTTCTGATTTACATCAATTTGTGGCTGATGTAAAAGCGA
>JBGVOE010000076.1:0-7034 GCA_045126355.1 Anaeroplasmataceae bacterium
CAAAACTCAGACTTTCTAAACCAAATAAAACAAAAGAACGAAGAGGTTTAGTCTTCGCTCTAGATTATTATTTAGCTTGAATTTAAACTTATAAATTGAACCGCCCATTGCCGAACGGCACGATGTGGTGGTGTGAGAGGGAAAAATCAAATTTTCTCTACTCGATCTTGGAAACAATGAACGTCAAAAACTTTGTCTTAACGACTAATCTTTATCTTCGCCATTAAGTATGTTGGAAATTAACACTAGGATAATGACCAACACAACAAGATATTCCATCTTGCACGTCCTTCCTACACGTCCACCGTTTCCCGACGTGTTGAGTGTTCATCGTTTCCTCCTATGGTAGAATACACTACCATAGTATGTATTATATATAGTTTTTTAATATTGTCAAATGAGTAAATACGCCTTAGTTGTGCTGTTTTTCGAAAATATTTCTAATATTGATATTTTATTTTTAAAATTAGTTTTTATATGGTGTATTTTTTTGAAAAAACAAGATAAAACATTAATTTAAATATTTTTTAACTATAAATTCTTTTGATATTAATAGTGTTGTCTAATGTAATTGTATATAAAGTTCCACCATTCATATGTCTATTATAGTAAGTTGTTCTTCCTGTTTTTAGTCCGTAACAAAACATGATGTCATTGTAGTTTATTACTAATGTATTTATATGATCGTGACCATAAACAAACATCTTTGTGCTTTTTAATTCTAATGCTTTTTCATATATTCCAGGATCTGTTTTTTGTAAAGATAAATCTTCATACATACTACCATAACCAATATTGTTATCTTTAAGATATGCTTCATATGCCTTAGCTAATCCTTTTGGTGGAATATGTGAAAATAAAATGCTTGGTATTATTTTATTGTTAGAAGTAGTAATTTGATTTATCGTATCTTCATACCAGGTGATATGATCTATTGTAAAGCCATCATGTTTACTATCTGTAAAAATTAATGAATAAATAACTTCATTATTTCTTTCAATATTATAATAATAGTTTCCATTATGATCTTTAACATTCCCTGTTTTAAATAATCCATATTTTGTATTTTCATATACTTCATTTTGTTTTTCGATTGGAACCTTTACTACATAATCATGATTACCATAGATAAGTGCCCAAGGAAGTTCGAATGAATCCATAAATGTAGCAAATTTATTTAATAGTCTTTCATCAGCTTTAGAAGTAATATTGTCTCCTGTTAAAACTAATAAGTCTGGCTGTGCTTTTTTTATTGTGTTTTTAACAATATCAAAAGCATATCCAGCAAATAAAAAATTACTTACTTGAATATCTGTTAATTGTAATATTTTTATTTCTTTATTTTCTTTAGTTTTTAATAAATTATTTTCTTTATCTACTATTAAATTTGAAGTATATGTATTTGTATTTATTAAAGAAGTAGGAACATATATTAAAAACCCAAGTCCTAAAGAAATAATAATTAATAGTATAGTTATAAATCTCTTCAATTTATCTTCACTCCTTAAATTTAAGAGAAAAAACATTGCAAAATATGCAATGTCTTATTTGTTTTTCTTTTCTTTTTTCTCTTTACTGCGTTTGTCATTAATTATCTTCATGTGTTCTTCAGTAATTAATTCAACGTTATTTTCAAGTGCCCATGCAACGCATCCTTTTAATACTAATGGTAAGAATACTCTTGGAACAGCTAATACTGTTTGTAGGGCTTCGTCTGTAAATTTAATCTTATCATGAACTCTATCTGCGGCATATCTTACTGAAGCAAGTGAAGCTTCTCTTGGTTGTAATAATTCAGCACGCATTTTTGTTTTCTTATGATACCAGAAGTTTTTACTATCTCTATATCCATAGTCTACTGGTAAGTTAGGGAAGTCTTTAGCTCTTACACCGTTGATGATTGCGTCGCTATATTTTTTCTTCATTAAGATTCTATCAACTTTTAAAATGAAGTGTGCACCGAATTTACTAGTAATACCATTGAAGTCATGATATGGTCCTTCATAACCATTTAATTCACCTGGTAAATCAACGTCAGCTCCATCTAATTCTCTAACCCAACTACATTCAATAACTTGCATTGCTTCAGATAATACTTGAGGACGAATATCTTCTGGGTTTTCTTCTTGGATTTGACTCATTTCTAATTTGAAATTACATTTTGGCATTTTTTCTTGTGGTGTATCACCAGGCCAAGAAAGTTTTACTGCTTCATGGAAATATTTCGCTTCATCAGTAATAAAGTTTAATGCACATTTACCATTTCTTAAAATGTTTTGTGCAGTGTTAGATGAGTTTCTACAACATAATAACATTGCATAATAACCTTTACCAGCTACATAGTAAGGTTGAACTAGTGAATATGGCCCTAAGTTTGTGCTGCCATCTTCACATAATGTTGAAATGATAACTGTTGGCATTGGGAAGTATAGTGATGTTTGATAGAAGTTATCAACAACTCTTAGATTTTCAAAACTACTCATTTTTAATTATCTCCTTTGATTTTACGTTTGGCATCCCCAGCAGGAATCGAACCTGCAACTAGCCCTTAGGAGGGGCTTGTTATATCCATTTAACTATGAGGACGTACTAAGGATATTATATCATAAAAGTATATGTTAATGATTATATTATTTTTATTTTTAAAGTTTATATTGTATAATAATTAACGAAAGAATGGTGGTTATAATGAAGAAGATATTATGTTTTATTGTAATATGTCTATCTATAATCTTTACTTTATCTTGTAGTAAAGAAGAAGATAGTAAAGTTACAATAATTACACCATATGGTATTCCTTTTATTTCTGTTGCGAGGCTAACTAATGATAAAAGTGTAAGTATAGAAGCAGTAAGCGGAGCGGAACATTTACAATCTGCCTTATCAAGCGCTTCTTATGATATCGTTATTGCGCCTATTAATTTAGGAGCTAATTTATATAATGCGGGTAAAAGTAATTATAAAATAGCTTCTGTCATAACTAGTAATAACGCATATATTGTAAGTATAGTAGAAGATCCATTAAATAGTATTGATGACTTAATAGATAAAGAGATTATGGCTTTTGGTAAAAATGGTATTCCAGGTAGTTTAATTAGAAAGTTATATCAAGATAATGATTTCCTAGATATAAATAATTTAGATAATAATTTCTTTGATAGTAGTGCTAGTGTTTATGGAATGTTTAAGGGTAGTGATACTATTAAATACGCACTTATGAGTGAACCAGAAATAACTAAATTAAAAATAAAAGATAATATTAATGTTAATACTTTAGATTTATGTAGTTTACTTAATATAGATTTCGTTCCTCAAGCATGTATTTTTGTTAAAGAAAAATCAGATAGAATTGATAATGTTTTAAAAAAGATTGAAAAAAATATAAATTACTTAAATTTAAATAATAGTAAGTATAGCCAAGAAATTATTTCTATAGATAAAAGTCTATCTTCTATGGGACTAGATGTTTTAACAAAGTCTTTGGCTAAGGCTAATATTTGTTACAAAGAAGCAAGTAGTTGTAAAAGTGATATTGAGAATATTTTATTAATCTTAAATTGTAAGGCGGTTTTACCTAATGAAGAATTCTACTACTAAAAGTAATAAAGTATTTTTAATACTAGGTGTAGTATTTATATTTTTATTATGGGAGTTATTAAGCTTAATATCACAAAATGATTTTATTGTTCCTAGTATCTCAAATACTATGAAAGCACTAGGAGAAATACTTACTAAAAGCGATACTTATGATATATTATTTAGTACAATTTTAAGATTATTATCTTCAATTACTATTTGTTTTATTTTAGCACTTACTTTAGCCGTTTTTTCGAATATTAATGAAAGAGTAAAATACTTTTTAAAACCCTTAATTTCGCTTCTTAAAACATTACCAGTAGCTACAATTATAATTATGTTGTTGGTTATGATTGGAAGAAGTATTGCACCATATTTTATTGTTGGTCTTGTTGTATTACCACTAATATACGAGATTGTTTTAAATGCTTTAGAGGCTATTGATAAAGATATAATTGATGAAGTAAAAATGGTTTCAAGTGGTAAAGACTTTACAGTGTTAAAAAGGATATATCTACCACTAACAACTCCTTATTTACTAACATCTTTAATTCAAGCTTTTGGTTTAGGGCTTAAAGTTTTAGTAATGGCTGAGTTTATTGCGGAAACTAAAAATTCAATTGGTGAAGTTATTCGTTTTTATAAAAATGAAGCTTTAACAGAATATGTTTTTGCTTGGACTATAATATTAGTATTATTTATTTTATTAATAGATTTATTACTTCATTATATAAAGAAGAAAATATTATAATTTTACTCCTGATTTCAGTTTGAAATTGGGAGTTTTTTATTAAAACACGCAAGAAACACGAAAAAAAGACGAAAGAAACACGAAATAATTGAATGTTTATTGAAAAAGTGGTATATTTAAGTTGAGGCGATAATTATGACATTAAAAGAATTAAGAGTTTTAAAAGGTTTGAGTCAAAATGAGTGTGCTAAATATCTTGGTATGACTACTAGAAATTATCAAAATTATGAGAATAATATTGAAAAAAATAAATCTGCCAAATATTATGAAATTTATAAAAAGTTAGAGTGTTATGATACTAATTCTAGTTATAATTTGCAATATAATACAAATGTTGTTACTCAATTTGGTATTGAAGCATTTAAAAAAAGTGTTTCTAAATATGAAAAACGTGATTGTTTTAAAACATTAGAGCGTTTTGTTTATGGATCATTTGATGGCAAAATTTGTATTCTATATGGATTACGTAGAACTGGTAAAACAACCTTATTATTTCAAATGTTGAATGACCTTCCTGTTGATAAAGTAGCCTATATTAAGATTAAAGTTACTGACAATATGGCTATGTTAACAAAGGATTTAACAAATTTATATTTTGATGGTTATAGATATGTTTTTATTGATGAAATTACTTTAATGAGTGATTTTATTAATACTGCCGCTATTTTATCTGATGTTTTCGCAACAATGGGGATGAAAATTGTTGTTTCTGGTACAGATTCACTGGGATTTGAAATGGCTAGTAGGGATGAATTATATGATAGAGCTATAATGATTCATACTTCATTTATTCCTTTTAGAGAATATTCTAGACTCCTAAATATAGATAGTATTGATACCTATATCGAATATGGAGGAACATTAAAAAAAGAAAATATGAGTTTTGATGATTCTGATAATGCATTTGATGATGTTTCATTTCGTGATGATGAAAGTACACGAAAATATATTGATACATCTATTAGCAGAAATATTCAACATACACTTAAAAATGATGGGTATGGACAATATTTTAATCAATTGCGAGAACTTTATGATAAAGGTGAGTTAACTAACGTTATTAATAGAATTGTTGAAAGTGTTAATCACGAATTTTTACTGCGTGTTGTAACTGATAAATTTAAATCTCATGATTTAGGTTCTAGTAGAGAATTGTTATTGCATGAATACCCTGATAAAGTTTCTACTGTTTTGTATGATATTGATGAAGAAAAAGTAATTGAAAGATTGAAAAAGATTATTGATGTAAAAGAAAAAAGTGAAACATCTATAGAAATTACTATAGAACATATTGATAAAATAAAAAAATATTTAAAGACATTAGATTTACTTGTTGCTTGTTGTGAAAGATATGAAGGTAAGGGAGAATCACAAATTTATCTTATTTCTCAACCAGGAATGAGATATGCGATTTCTAAAGCATTAGTATATTCTTTAATGCAGGATGAATATTTTAAATCAGTATCAGAATATGATAAAAAATATATTATTGATAAAATTTTAAGTGACGTTAAAGGTAGAATGTTAGAAGATATCGTTTTACTTGAAAGATTTAAATCAGCTTTAAAAACAGAGGAAGTATTTAAGTTTAAATTCGATAATGGTGGAGAATTCGATATGGTTATTTATAATCAAATAGACAATACGTGTCGCATATACGAGATTAAACACAGTAAAGAAGTAAATGAAAAACAAACTCGTCATTTAAAGAATGAAGAAAAATGTGATATCGTAGAAAAAAGATTTGGTAAAATTGTTGGTAAATATGTTTTATATCGCGGAGAAAATATTACTGTTGATGGTATAAAATATTTAAATGTAGAACAATTTTTATGTGAATAATAACTAAAAAAAGAAGTGGGAAATTTTAATCCCACTTCATTTATTTATTCAGTTCTTTTTATTTTACTTTTAAATACATTTAGTAGTGTATCACCAGTAAGTACAGCTATTACGGAGATACATGTTCCTTTTAAAAGATTAAATGGTAGATATAAAAATATTATCGCTAATAAGAAACTATTTGTTCCTGTCATATTGCTGATCATACCCATTGTTCCTTCACTTAATCCGATCCCGAAGAAACTTACTTCACCTAAGAATAGTGGTGTTAGGATTGTATAGTTAGCAAATGTCATTATTGTTGATACCATTAAAACTACTAAACTATATTTTGCAATTTTAAATCCAATTGCTTCTTTTTTTATGATTTTATTTGCAATCCAAAGAGCAAATACATATGCAAGTGAGGCTAAAAGTGCAGTGATGTGTGCTACAAATGGGAATGCTCCTCCTACTTCAGGACCTCTTAGTAGTAGATCACAGCCTGTCTTTAAGATTGCTACGATAAGTGCTTCTTTAAATCCAAATAATAAAAATGCAAATATTACAACAAAATCACTAAATTCTATTTTTAAAAATGGTGCGATTGGATAAGGAATTTGAATATAACTCATTAATACTACGCCGATTGCTGATAGAAGTGCAAGTGTTGTTAATTTTAATATCTTTTTATTTTTCATATTTTTCCTTCTTTCATTTTTTTATAAAATAAAAACCCTTTAAAAAAGGGCAAGAAAAAAGAAGTATAGATATATTATTATCCTTCTTTCATCTAGACTATAACTATCGGTTCTAGAATCTCACTAGATCAGCTTTCGCTCGCGGACTTTACCGCCGGTCTGGAATTTCACCATGCCCTGAAGTA
>JBGVOE010000077.1:0-3891 GCA_045126355.1 Anaeroplasmataceae bacterium
TCGTGATGATCTTTTTAGTAATCACAAAGGTTACATTTTTGGATATAATGCATATAAGAATAATAATTATGTTTTGTCAACAAAAGAATATATCTCAAAAATAGGAAATGTATCATATATGTATAATTATGAAGAATGTCCAAATGATGGATATTATTGGGTTGATAATTATACTAATTCTGTTATTGAATTTGTTCCACCAGTTCCTATTAGAGAAGGATATGAATTTAAAGGTTGGTATAAAGAATCAGAATGTATCAATATATGGGATTTTGATAGCGATATATTAGGAGATGACATTATAATAGATTCCTATGATTCTATTACTGAATATACAGGAACATATTTATACGCTAAATGGGAAGCTATTTAAATTTAGTAAAAAACATATCTTAATAATTTCAAAGATAAACTTTAATCCACTTTGTTGGCTTTATTCAATAAGGTGGTTTTTCTATTTTAATACTATAAAATTTATAATAAAATTACTAAATAAAATGGCTAATAAAACAAATGATTTATTATCTATATTTATTGATATCTATTTGATAAAAAAATAATTGCAATAATAATAAAAATAAGTTATTATTATTTTATGAAATAGAGGAAATAAAAGATGAAGCAAGATTATTTTAGAGGATTATTAACTAAAACTTTATCAGAAAGTAATGTTACATTAACGACAATCCCATATGATGAAGGTTGTTCTTGTGGTGGCGGTGCCGCTATGGCTCCTTCTGTAATTAGAGAATTATCTAGTTACTTACCTCCGCTTAGCATGGATGGTGATTTATTAACTAAGATTAAGTTATTTGATTTTGGTGATTTAGAAAAATGTGAAAATTACTTTACGCTTTTAAAAGAAGAAGCATATAAAAGATTAAATTTAAATAAATTCCCAATTTTTATTGGAGGAGATCATTCGGTAAGTATTCCACTTGAGGCAGCATTTTATGATTGGTGTGTAGAAAATAATAAAATTCCCGCAATCATTCATTTAGATGCACATCCTGATATTTGTGATTTTTATGATGGTTCTATCTATTCACATGCTTGTACTAATAAAAGAAGTATTGATTATGGATATAAACCAGAAGACGTTGTATTAGTTGGGATAAGAGGATTTGAAGAACAAGAAGTAGAATACTTTAGTAAACATCCTGAACTTAAGGTTTATACAGCTAACCTTTGTTATGAGATGGGAATGGCTGAGGTTATTAGACAAATTAAAGAAAAGTTTGATGATAGATACGCTATTTATTTATCGTATGATATTGATATTAACGATCCATCTTATGCTCCTGGGACAGGAACACCAGAAGCCTTTGGACCATCTAGTAGAATGGTATTAGAACTTATTTTAGGACTATTTGAAAATTTAAATATTAAAGCTTTTGACATTGTTGAGGTATCACCTAAATTAGATTCAAACGATATCACTTCATGGTTAGCTTTAAAAACACTTTATGAAGTATTTAAGGTAATGATTAAAAAGGAGAAAATGTAGTATGAAGCATATAATGTTAGATTGTTACGGAGCAAATGAAAGACAATTAGACGATGTAAAATTAATTAATGAAGTATTAAACAGATTAGTGTATAAATTACAAATTAAACCAATTGAACCACCTCACTTATTGCCATATTATTATGGAAGTGTTAAAGAAGATATCGGTGTAAGTGGTAAGTTATTATTATTAGGTGGCCATGTTACAATTCATACATTCCCACTAAGAACTTGTTATTTCGTTGATATTTTCTATGATGGTGAATTTAGTGAAGAAGATGTAATTGAATTCTTTAGTAATGAATTACCATATAATAAAAACACTTCAAATGTTGAAGTTAGAAACCGTGATATTAATTCTTTTGATATGGTTGAATATAGTAGTGATAACGACTTCGGTCCACATGTCTTACTAGATTTAGAAGCAACAAATACTCCAAATATGGAAACATTCTTTGACTTCTTAGAAAACTTAGTTACTAGAATTAATATGGACCCAATCTCTAGAGCGACTGTTTTAAAAAGTTCACCTGTAAATCCAAAATATCTTTCTGCAATTATTGTTATTGCACAAAGCCATATTGCCTTACACTATAACTATGAAACACAAAAGATTTATGCGGATATCTTCTCTTGTGCTCCTTTTAACTATAGCGAAATGGATTTAGAATTTGGTGGCTTAGGTAAAGTTATTTCTAACGAATTAGTAGTTAGAGGAAGTAAACATTTCGATAAAGTAAGAAGTATTAAAGAAGAAGATTTAACAGAATGTTATACATACTGGCAAAGAGTTATTAATAAAAGATAAGAAGTAGACCCTTAAGGTCTATTTTCGTATACTAAAACTAGGAGTTATTTTCTTAGTTTTTTTATTTCCAATATTGTAGTATAATAGTAATGAAGGAATGTTTATATTAAATTATTAGGGCATTTACATGACCCTGCAAAAATCTTTACAGCTAGACTGTTTTCAAGATCATTCCTTCACTATAGAAATAGTTAGCTAAGAGATACTTTGACTCTTAGCTTTTCTTTTTATGTAGGCATATGTTTAAAGAAAGGTTTTGAAATAATGGGCGTGGTCTTTTTTGAGAATAGCAATATATCTCGTTATAAAAAATGTCCAAATTTCAATTTAATATTTTAATCTGCTTAAATCTAATTGAGAGCATAAGCATCTCGTATAAAGCAAACGAAAATAGGTATAGGTACTAAATTGAAATTAAAACCAACTTCAAAGAAATATATTGGAGGTAAAAAAAGATGAAAGGATTTTGTGTTTCACTAGATGTATCAAAAGGGACAAGTTTCTATCAAGGATTTAAAGCTATTGATGAACCAATAACTAAACCTAAAAAGATAGAACACAATTTAGAAGGTTTTAAAGAACTTCTAAAACTAAAAGAAAAAATAAGAAATGAATATAATGAAGATTGCGTAGTTATATTTGAATCAACTGGAGTGTATCATAAAGCACTACAAACATACTTAGATGAACATGAATTCGAGTATACAATTATATCACCACTACTATCAGCAAAGGTTCGTAAAAGTGATATTAGAGGAACTAAAACTGACGCCAAAGATTGTGCATCTATAGCTAAAGTATTTTATCTAAAAGAATTGAGAATATATTCAAAAACAGATGAAATATATGATGATTTGAAGGAAAAAAGCCGTTATTATGACTTTTTAGTTGATGAAATGAAGCGTTGGAAGATAGAATTTAGAAGAATACTAGATATAATTTATCCTGGATTTGATAAAATATTTGAAAATCTATATATCGATTATGTGCAAGAGATATTACTAGAATATCCTCATCCTGAAATAATAAGACATAAAAGATTAGATACAATAGCAAAGTTTATTGAAAAGCATACATGTCATAAGGAAGCGTTTAGTTTAAAGCAAGCAAAAATGTTAAAAGAATACGCTGAAAACTGTGCATCTGGATGTGGTAAGAAATCATATTTAGTAAGTCAATTTAATAATGTTATATATACATTAAACTCGCAAATTAAACATTTAGATTCTGTTTTAGATGAAATAATTGAGATAGCCAAAAAGCTTCCTAATTTTGAAATAATTAAAAGTATTCCAGGAATAGCAGATAACCTAGCATCTAGAATCTTAGCCGAAATTGGTGATGTTGATAGATTTAATAACGCAAGTCAATTAGTGGCGTATGCGGGTATAGATCCAGCAATTTATCAATCTGGTCAAATATCAGGATTACATTTAAAAATTTCTAAAAAAGGTAATAAGAAATTACGTTCATTATTGTATTTAGCAGTTTCATGTATGATTAAAACTAATAGAGAAAGTGTAATAGTGGACTTTTATAAAAAGAAAAAAGCTTCAGGTATGAAACCTAAAGCCGC
>JBGVOE010000078.1:0-11400 GCA_045126355.1 Anaeroplasmataceae bacterium
ACTTACAATTCCATCTAGTATGTGATAAACTAGAATCGTCATTTGGTTTCTTCGCCATTTGATAGTCCTCCTTGATATTTGAATTGGTTGCCAGCCATATTCATTATATCATGGGGGATTTTTATTTAACAACGCACGAAGGTACCTCTAGTCACACACGCATAGCGTGTGGTTTTAATATTCGGACAAAGCCCGAATATAATAAAAAACGCCTTTACGGCGTTTATTATTCCATACTTTCAATTTTTTTAACTTCAGTAAAAGCAAATTCTGTTGGAGAAGGACGTCCTAAGAATTCAATTAATACTGTAACGATTTCTTTTTCTTCACTTACAGCTGAAACTTCAACAATCTTATCAGCGAAAGGACCACTTAAAATTTGTACTCTATCTCCAACACGGAAATTGAATACTGGTTTTTCCATTAATCCAATGCTACGTAAGATACCGTTGATTTCATCTGGTGGAAGTGGAACTGGTTTAGCACCTTTACCACTAGAACCTAAGAAACCAGTAACTTTTGGTGTATTTCTTACAATAAACCATGATTTTTCAGTTACAATCATTTCAACAAATACATAACTTGGGAACATTTTACGAGTTTTAATAACTTTTGTTCCGTCTTTTTTAACATCTTCATATTCTTCTTCTGGAATTAAAACGTTAAAGATGTAATCTTGTTGACCCATCGTTTCGATACGTCTTTCAAGGTCTTCCTTTACAGAATTTTCAAATCCAGAATATGTTTGAATTATATACCATCTTCTGTCGTTATTCATAAGGTACCTCTACTAACTAAAAGTTTCTTTCAATAAAACCTAATAACGCACCAATAAATGCTTCGTATAATAAGAACATTAAAGCAATTACAATAATGAAAATAAATACACGAGTTGCATCTGCAACGAATTTAGAAAATGTTGGGAAAGTTAATTTTTTAAACTCAGGGAATGCTGGTCTAAATAATGGAATAGCAAATAGAATGAATCCTACTGCCCCAACAATTGTAATAATCCATGCGAATAATGTTGGATAGTTACCAATAACTGGTGTACTTTCGTTAACTGTTAATACTTCTGTGAAAATTAATAAACCTAATGCAATAGCGATTAAGCTTAATGCACCTAGTAAATAAGTTTCCCATTTGTATTCAGTTGACATGATTTCTTTAATTTTGCTTGGTTTAATTTCGTTAGTATTTTTTACTTTAATAGCCATTTTTATGTTCCTCCGATTTTATTTTGTCTCTTTATGTAACGTGTGTTTATTACACTTTGGACAAAATTTTTTTATTTCCAAACGCTTAGAACCCAATATTTTATTTTTTGTTGTATTGTAGTTTCTGCTAAGACATTCTTCACACACTAAAATTATTTTTTCTCGCATATAAAAAAACCACCCTTAAAAAGTGTCATAGTTATTTTAGCATTAACCATGACTTTAGTCAATTAATTTTTATAAATTAAGCTTATCTTTAACCTTACAGCGAAGTAAATAGATATGATTGTATACATCCTTTACACTCATGTTATGTTTTTTGGCATATTCTTTAACAGATACACCTTGGATAAAGACTTGATTTAAAATGCTACTTTTAATATTATCAAGCTTAATTTCTTTTACTTCTTTTAATCGAGCTTCATAAATCATTTCATCTAATATTTCCCCATTCGAACTTACAATAGTTTCTTCCAAATAAGATACAGAATGAAGACGATGATTTTCATTATAAAGCAAGCGCATAATTCTTCTTTCAATCACAAGTTCTAAAAATCTACATAAACTTTTTCCGTAACTATCATCATACTTACGTATTGCATCTAAAACAGACATTCTTAACTCTTGAAAGAAATCATTAAAACAATTGGAAGAAATATTAAACTTTAATAGTTTAGCATTAATCAGATTATCATATTTTTCCATTAAAATATATAAAGCTTCTTCAGAATGCCAATCTAATAAATACAATAATTCATAGTCGTTATAATTTTTATACTTTTTCAAATCCTTATTCTTCGGATTGACTCATAAGTGCATAAATCATAATACCCGCACTTACGCTAGCGTTTAATGAATTAACATGACCGGTCATCGGAATTTTTACTAGAAAGTCACAGTTTTTAGCAACTAAATTACTTATTCCATACCCTTCAGATCCAATTACTAAAGCAAGGTTACGATCATTTTTAACATCGCTTATATTTTGATTAGCACTTGCATCTGTTCCGATAACCCAAAAGTTATTTTTCTTTAATTTATCAATTGTTTGATTAATGTTACTTACAGTAACAATAGGAGTATAAAAAATAGCTCCTGTAGAAACCTTTACAACAGTTTCTGTAATACCAATACTATTTTTATTTGGAATAATAATAGCATCAACACTAAATGCATCACAACTTCTAATAATTGCACCCAAATTATTAGGATCATTTAACTTATCCAAAATTAAGAATAATTGTCTTTTTTCTTGATTAATTACATCTTCTAATGCATAGTTTTTGAAGTTTTCAATATTAGCTCCATATCCTTGATGTAAGCCATCAAACATTTGATTCATTTGATGTTTATCAAGAATATGAACTTTAATCTTTCTTTGATTTAATTTATTAAGAAAAGATGCATCAGATTTAGCTACATCTTCTCTTAAATAAACTTCATAAATTTTATGATTTGATCTTAATGCTTCATAAAGCACGTTTTTTCCGTATACCTTCATAAATTACCTCTAAATTATTCTTCTTTAATTTTTCTTAAAATATTTACAAAGTAACTTATTAATTTCTTAAATGAATCTTTAAAACTTTCTAAGAAACGAATGAATGGATATGTCGCTTGCATCAAACATACCATGAACAAGAACGCTTCAATATTCATTCTATGTACATAATAAGATTCAGGTAAGTATGAAAGTCTAAATGGTAATATTTGAACTATATCAAAAATGTTTGGAGTAAATAATACAAGTAGAACAGCTAATGTAACCATTGCGAAGAATAGAATTCTTCTAACAACATTAAATGGTCTACAAACTTTAAATAATACTGTAAAACATGTAAATGTCGCATTTAAAACGATAATAGTTCTAATTTCGTCCTCTGTTAAAGGAACACCTAATTTATTAATAAAGAATACCATAGCTGTTGTCATCGCAATTGATAACGCACCAGGAAGGGCATTTTTAATGACGTTAACAATAAACTTACCGCTAACCTTACTATTGTTAGATTCAAGCGCTAAGATAAATGATGGAATACCAGTAACACAAATGTCGATAATAATTAATTGATTTGTTTGAATTGGATATTCATGTTCTAAACTAAAGATACAGTATAGTGCTAATAGTAAGCTAAAGATTGTCTTAGTTAAGAATAATGAGGCAACTCTTTGAACGTTATTAATTACACGTCTACCTTCAGCAACAACTTTTGGCATTGAACCAAAGTTAGAATCTAATAATACTAAGTGACTGACATTACGAGCAGCATCAGACCCACTTCCTAAAGAAATAGAACAATCTGCTTCTCTTAAAGCTAAGATATCGTTAACACCATCACCAGTCATAGCAACAGTTTTTCCTAACTCTTTTAATGTTGTAACTAATAATTTCTTTTGAGCAGGTGATACACGTCCAAAGACAGTATATTTAGTAGCAGCTCTAATAACTTCTTTATCAGTTAAACCTTCTAAAGAAATATATTGATCTGCATTATCAATTCCAGCACGTTCACTAATTTTAGAAACTGTTAAAGGATTATCCCCTGAAATTACTTTAACTTCAACACCAGAACGTTTGAAATAAGCAATAGTTTCTATCGCATCAGGTCTAATTGTATCTTCAATTAAAATTAGGGCAACAGGTTGTAATTGGCCATCAATTTTATTTCCTACAATTGTTCCTTCTGTATGTGCTAAACATAGTACGCGGTATCCATTAGCAGCCGCTTCATTAACATCTTTAGCAATTAGACTATAATTGTTTGTTAATACAAATTCTGGCGCACCTAAAACAAATGTTCCATATTTTTCAAATTCAACCGCACTGTATTTTCTAGCACTACTAAACGGAATAAAGTTACGATGTTTAATCTTTTTATTTCGACCAAACTTTTCTTCTAATGCTTTAGACGTTACGTTAGTTTCATTTAAAACATTTTGCATTGCAGAATAAATATTTTTTACATTTAGTCCAGGTTTAGTTGGATATTCAATTACATCTTTAACATACATTGTTCCATCTGTAATTGTACCAGTTTTATCTAAACATAAAACATCAACACGAGCTAACATTTCAATACAATATAATTCTTGTACTAATGTATTATTTTGAGCTAATCTAATAACACCAACTGCTAAAGCAATACTTGTTAATAAGAATAATCCTGAAGGAATCATACCAATAACAGCACCACTTGTTTTAATAACAGCCGCTTCATAAATTTCGCCTTCAAAAACTAAACCTTGATTTTGAGTCATAAACACTAAAATACCTAAAGGTATAATAATAACGGCAACAACTCTAATCAAATGCGTTAAAGTATTTAATAAATCAGATTTAGGTTTACGATATTTCTTTGCTTGACTTGTAAGCTTTTCAATATAATTATCTTTTCCTACTCGTTCTACACGGGCTTTACAATTACCACTAACAACAAACGATCCAGCATATAATATATCGCCCGCTTTTTTAGTGATTGCATCACTTTCACCAGTAAGTAGTGATTCATTAACTTCAATACCGCCTTCAATTAAAATAGCGTCAGAAGGAATTTGATTTCCACTTGATAGACATAAAATATCATCTAATACTACCTCAGAAACACTAATATCATAAGTATCTCCATCACGTAGAATTACCGCATTTGGAGCTGATAGAATTGAAAGTTTATCAATAACGTTTTTAGATCTTATTTCTTGGACAATACTAATTACCATATTTGCTGTAACAATCACGATAAAGAAAATATATTTCCAAGCACCCCAACCTTTTACAGAAATAATCCACGCAGCAATTGCGAAGTTTAAAAGGTTAAAGAATGTAAAGATATTTGAAAGAATAATTGTTGGAATCGTTTTTGTTGAACCAACATTTTTTGTATTCGCTAATCCTTGAGCTTGACGATGTTCAACAACCTCACTAGATAAACCAGTATTTAAATCTGTATTATAACGAATAATTTTCTTTACTTTCTTCTTTTCTTTAACAAGTTGTACATAGGCAGCGTTATCGCCTTCTAAGATTTTCTTTTCAACTTGCATTTCATGTTTTCTTTTTGCGTAAGCTAATTGTTTTCTTGATGGTTTAGTTTTCTTTTTTATTTTTTCTTTTTCAAATTTCAAAGCTTCAACTAAAACATTCTCTTCATCATAAACAGGTAGATTGTTTTTCTTGATTGCTTCATCAACCATTTTCTCAGGACTTAGTCTTTTTCTTCTTTTTAATTTTGGAACTATTTCTTCTATAACTTCTTCATTGCTAGCTTCTTCACCAACATTTACAACTTCCATATCAGGCTCAGAAACAACTTCTACTTGTTCTTCGACCTCATCTACTGTGTTTTTAGGAGTTGATTCATCCAAAACTTCAACACTCGGCTCAGAAACAGCTTCTTTAATAGTTACACGTTTTCTTGCCATATCAAACCCTCCTCTACAATTTTTATAACGATATCTAAAATTTCATCTAGACGTTCTATTTTGTTTTCTAAATATAAATACCCAATCATCGCTTCAAAACCAGTAGCTTTCTTATAAGAAATAACACTGATTGAACGACGATTTTTACTGTGACCAGAGTTTCTCCCTCGTTTAAAGTAAGAAATCTCTTCTTCAGTTATTAAATTTTCTTTAATCAAATAGTCGATTATTTTAGCTTGGTTTTCACCGCTTGTAAACTTAACCGCATATTTATGTAGTTTATTTACATCTTGATAACCTGTAGATAAAATATATTCTCGTATCCTAAGTTCATAAATGGCATCGCCAACATAGGCTAATGTTTCCCCATTATATAAAATCATAGTATACCTCTTTCGATTAATACTTGGCGATATTCATCAGCTTTAGCGAAGTCTTTATTATTTCTAGCTTCTTGCCATAAATTATAAACAGCCCTATCATCAGCAGATAATTTATTGTATGGGAAAGTAAATCCAAACACATCTAAAATCTCTACTAATGTGTTAAATTTAATAGCTAAATTTTGATAGTCTTTAGAACGAATTAATACATTAATATCTTTAACTAATTGTAAAATCAGTGTATAAACATTTGGTGTATTAAAGTCATCATTCATAAATTCTTTAAACTCATTAATAACATTCACATCTTTTTCACTTGATGAAATCATATTTAAATCTAATGTGAAAGAGGCTTGTAAATAAGCTCTTTTAATCTTTTCATAATCTTTAACATAACTTTCAAAAAGTTCATCTGAAAAATTTACTTGATTACGATAATTTTGCATTGAAATGAATAATCTATAAGGTAAAATCTTATCTCCTAAATCATCAACGATAACTGTATTACCTAAAGATTTACTCATCTTTTCACCGTTAATTCCTAAACGCCCTACATGCATAAAGTATTTTGATAAATCTTCATGATGTACTGCTCTATATTGAGCGATTTCATTTTCATGGTGTGGGAATCTTAAATCAAATCCACCACCATGAATATCAATTGATTGATGGAAAATATCTTCAATCATACATACACATTCAGTATGCCAACCAGGTCTACCCATACCAAATGGACTATCCCACTTAATACCAACTTCAGTCTTTTTCCATAAAGCGAAGTCACCTGGATTTTCTTTTTTACTATCTACATCAATTCTTACACCTGTATCTAATTGATCTAGTTTTTGTTTACTTAATGCACCATATTCTTCTAACTTAGCTACACGGAAGTAAACATCACCATCGACAGTATAAGCATAACCATCTTCGATTAATTTACTAATGAACTTAATCATTTGATCCATATAGTTAGTAGCGTAAGGAACATGATCTGGTAAATTACAACCAAGTTCTTTAACATTTTTTAAAAATACATCAGCATAATGATGAGCATAACTAATTTCATCTTGATTATTTTTAATCGCACTTGCGATAATCTTATCATCAACATCTGTAATGTTTGAAGCATATGTAACTTCATATCCTAAATATGTTAAGTAACGTTTTACAATATCAAAAAACACAACTGGTCTAGCATTACCGATGTGAATTTTATTATATACTGTAGGTCCACAAACATACATAGTAACTTTGCCTTCATTAATAGGCTTAAAATCTTCAATTTTATTTGATAATGAATTATAGATGCGTAATCCCATAAAAAAACACCTCAAAAATATTATATATTTTTTTATACTTAAAAACAACAACACTTACAAAAGAAAATAAAATTTTAATAATTTTATTTAACAAAATTCCTGAAAAGTAATATAAATTGTTGTAGAAAAAATGCTTCCATAAGGAAGCATCTTAAATTAGTAAATTATTTAAGCACCAATTGTAATAGTTTCTTCTGATTCAACTGTTGCTTCTGCACCTTCTGCAGGAACATTATACTTTTTAACTAATACACTTGCATTTTTATCAGCAGTACATTCATTATAAGTACTTACTTTATTAGCAACTAAATCAACTGTTACTAAAACTTTTTCACTTGAAGTAACATTAACAGTATTTGAACCATCTTTTACAACGTATGTACAATTAGAAACCATAGATTTAGCTGGCGCAACACCGCCGTTTTGACCAACTAATAACCCAACATTAACTGTAAGTTTTTCACCTTCTACTGCAGGAACATCTAATGCAGTAACGTCAAATGAAGTGCTAGATTTTGAGTTAGATACCACAGCATTGTCACTTACCATCCAACCTACTAAACCACCAACATTGATAGTTTGAGCGCCAACTTTAGTAAATTTAGAATTTACTTTAATAGTACCGCTAGCTTCACAGTTGTCAATTAAAGCACTAAAGTTTTTACCTACTAAACCACCAATTGAAGTAGGAACACTACAAATATTTCCTTCTAAAGTAACATCAATTGAACCGTTATATGTAGCTTTTTCGATGTTTGCAGTTTTTGCAATTCTTTCTGCATTTACAGTTGAACCAACAATACCACCTAAGTTAGCATCAACTGAACCAACAATAGCAACATTAGCATTTACATTTACATCAGAAATAGTACCTTTACCAGCTAAGTTACCTACTAAACCACCAGCTACTACTAAGTTAGCTGTTTTATTAGTAGATTTAACACTTAATGTTGAATTAGTAACTGTAATATTTTTAATAGTACCTGCGTTATAACCAGCTAATAAACCGTAATGAGATTGTTTGCTGCTACTTAGACTTGTAGCACGTGCAACGTATACATTAAATGAATCTAATGTAACATTTTCAACTATACCATTAGCACCAATGTAACCAAAGAATCCATAATATTGAGTTGATGATGTAACGTGTTTGAAATTTCCATCTTGATCAGTATCAGCAACTTTAAAGTTTTTAATTGTTTTTCCATTTCCATCAAAATGACCAGCGAATGGAGTAGATGATGAGAATAAAGGAGAAACGCTTTTTCCATTAAAGTCAATATCATTAACTAATTTAAAGTAACCGTCATTATCTTTTTTAACTAAGTTAGCAAAGTCATCATAACTATCAACACTATAAGGAACATCCTTTGTTCCTTCGTTTGAAGTTTTAACATCTCTTTCCACTAATGTAACTTTTTTACCATCATAACCAGCAAAAATAATTACATGATATTCAGTGTCAGCATCAAGACCTGTAAAACTAACTTCTTCTTCATTTTTACTATCAAATTTTAAAGTTTTAGTGAAAAGAACTGTCTTAGAACCTTTCTTAGAAATTGTTCCTTTAATTTCTGATTTTTCTAATTTTTTATCTTCGTCTACTAATGTTAAATCTAACACGATTGATTCACGAAGTTCGCTTACATTATCTACAACAATACTAAATGAATGATTGCCATCACAAGCAACCATAACAAAAGTAAATAATGCAAATAAGGCGATGTAAAATATTTTTTTCATATTTTATTTCCTCCAAAAATTTATTTATTTTTTTACTTGAGTATAAGCAAATTATTATAAAATTTTTATTTTATAATTAGTTACAACCTAAATTGTATCATTACCAAAGGCAAAAAGCAAGAAAAAAAGAAGCCACTTTTTAGGCTTCTTAAAAACTAATTTTATTTTTTGAATCCGTTAGGATTATTCTTTTGCCAATTCCAAGCATCTCTGCACATTGCATCGATATCATATTTAGCTTCAAATCCTAATTCTTTATAAGCTTTTTCACAAGATGCATAACATGTAGCGATATCACCAGGACGACGTTCTTTAATTTCGTAAGGGATTGGGAAACCACAAGCTTTTTCCATAGCTGCATGTACTTGTAATACACTATAACCATTACCTGTACCTAAGTTATAAACTACTAATCCGCAGTCAGAGAATAATTTATCTAAAGCTAATACATGTCCATATGCTAAGTCACAAACGTGAACGTAATCGCGAACACCTGTACCATCGATTGTATCATAGTCATTACCAAATACACCTAAAGCTTTACGTTTACCAATAGCTGTTTGAGTAATGTATGGAACAAGGTTATTTGGAATACCATTTGGATCTTCCCCAATTAAACCAGATGGATGAGCTCCGATAGGATTAAAATATCTTAATAGAGCGATATTTTTGCCCTCATTAACTTTTGCATAGTCTCTTAAAATATCTTCTAACATTAATTTTGTTCTACCATATGGGTTAGTAACTTTTAAGTCAAATGTTTCATAAATTGGAACGCTAATAGGGTCTCCATAAACTGTAGCACTTGATGAGAATACTAAATTATTACATCCATATTTTTCCATTAATTCAATTAAATTAAGAGTTGAAATTAAGTTGTTTTGATAATACATTAAAGGTTTTGCAACAGATTCACCAACAGCTTTTAAACCAGCAAAATGAATAACTGCATCGATTTTATTTTCTTTAAATACTTCTTCAAATTTTTCGTAATCGCAACAATCAACATTATAAAATTTAACATCTTTACCTGTGATTTGTTTTACTCTTACTAAAGATTCTTCGCTTGAATTACATAAGTTGTCTACAACAATAACACTATAGCCTTTTTCTAATAATTCAACGCATGTGTGTGATCCAATATATCCTGCACCACCAGTAACTAAAATGTTTTTCATATTTTTCTTCCTTCCTTTATATAACAAAGTATTACATATTTATTTTATCGCAAATTGATAATAATGTAAATTGTAATAATTATTAAATTATTAATTGTTAGGAGTTGAAGTTCCATTTTGATAACTCCATTCGCCAACATTATATATATTTAAAGCATATAAAGCGATATTTCCATTTGCCTTTTCACCAATTGCAAATACTAAATTAGAATTATTAAAAATTGTTTTTAGAGATTCGCATTTTGTAAAAGCAAAATTATTAATCACTTCTAATTTTTTAGAAATAACAATCATCTCTAAAGATGTACAACTATGAAATGCTGATTCATTAATAGTAGTCACACTATCAGGAATAACAATATATGTTAATTCACTACATCCATAAAAAGCATACTTTTCTATTAACACTACACTATCTGGAATAATAGTTGTTTTACATCCTTTAATTAATACATTAGTAGATTTATCTATAATAGCGTTACAACCCTCTCTTGAATCAATAAAATTATTAGTTCTATCAACTATAATAGATTCTAACTTAGGATTATTACAAAATGCATATTTATCGATTTCTTTTAATCCACTTCCTATTATTACTTTCTTTAAATTTGGACAATTAGATAAAGCATACCCATCAATAGCCTCTACAGTAGATGGAATCTTAATACTTTCTATCATTTGGTTCATAAATGCACCTTCACCAATTTCTCTTACAGAAAGTCCCTCATATTCATTTGGAATAACAACATCTTTAATACCTTCTTCAGTTAATCCATAAACAATATAATATGTGCCATCACTAGATAACCCATAATCTAGTTGTGAAGTAAAATTTAACTTCTCCCATTTAGCATATAAAACAATATCTGTTTCAAGTTTTTCATTTAAAGAAGCCTCTACTTTATAATCTTTATCTTTATACCAGCGTGAACTACTCACCTATTGAATAAGTGAGCTTCTAGGTGAAAACTTGCGTTTTCTACCTATAGGACAGTTCCTACCCAATACTGCTACTATAGCTATTAGCTTCTAGTTACACAGATACATATTTTTCTTGGATTACTTAATCCTTTACACATCATATCTATTGATGTGTTTTTTTCTTGTGCGTATAATCTCATAATATTATAAGCACCACCAC
>JBGVOE010000079.1:0-19769 GCA_045126355.1 Anaeroplasmataceae bacterium
ACTTACAATTCCATCTAGTATGTGATAAACTAGAATCGTCATTTGGTTTCTTCGCCATTTGATAGTCCTCCTTGATATTTGAATTGGTTGCCAGCCATATTCATTATATCATGGGGGATTTTTATTTAACAACGCACGAAGCTACCTCTAGTCACACACGCATAGCGTGTGGTTTTAATATTCGGACAAAGCCCGAATATAATAAAAGAATTCCGGCAAAAGCCAGAATTACACTTTAACTATTATTTTTGCTTCTTAAATTCTATTGGTTTTTGAGTAGGAGTTTCAACAATATTACCATCTTTATCATACTTAGAACCATGACAACGACATTCATAAGTTTCATCAATCGGATTATAATGTAGGGCACATCCTAAATGTTTACATCTTTTCTTCCCAAAAGTTAATAAGCTTTTAGTAGCATTACAAATATTATTAAAAAGTGGTTTTTTTAACATTTTTCTTGATGGCGAAAACAACTCTTCATATCTATTCTTCCTTCCATCTATTAAATCACAAATTAGATGGGCTGAGATCATTGACTTAGTCATTCCCCACATATTAAATCCTGTTGCTACAAATATATCTTCATCACTTCCAGAGTATAGTCCGATATAAGGTAGGCCATCTAATGTCATACAGTCGATATTTATCCAACGGCATTTAATTTTTTTTACATTATACTTTTCGATAATATACTTATATATTCTATCAAAGCCCTCACAATCATAACCTGTTTTAGCGTCTGAAGATCCTATTAAAATACTATCTTTATAATTTCTGAAATATAGGTCATCATCATTTATTCCAACACCATTACCTTTAGTCTTAAATTCATCAAAAACCTCGATAACGTGCGACTTTTCTTGATGCATCTTCATAAAATATAGGCCCTTAAATCTTAAAAATGGAAATCCTGTAGCGACTACTACATTATTAAATGTTACATTAAAATCTAAGGTGTAAGCTTTATTATTTTTAATTTTAATTACTCTACTATCTTCATATATTTCTAAATCTTTTATTAAATTATTTACTAACTTTAATGGATTCATTTGCCCTTGATTTTCCAGTTCTAATGCTTTAGATATTTTAATAGGAAAATCAATTTCTTCTTTAATATTACAAACACAGCCTAACGCTTTAATAGCGGCTACTTCTAATTCTATCTCACCCGAATTAGTCTTACTATATTTATATGAGGGGCATTCTTCAAAGTCAAAATCAAATTCAGTTGCAAGTTTTCTATACTCATTAAGTGCAAATAAATTTGCTTCTAAATAAAGTTTTGCTTTATCCATTCCTAATTCATTTATCAACTCGTAATACATTAAATCTTCAATAGCTGTGATAGTCGCTGTTGTTTTTAATGACTTTTTCCTACATATTTTATCTGCTTCTAAAAGAATTACTTTCTTACCTGATTTTTGCAAATAATAAGCACATAAAATACCACATATCCCGCCACCAATAACTAAGACATCACATTCTAAATCTTTTTCTAATTTAGGAAAACTTGCCTCAATATAACCACTCCATGTTGTTTCAATCATAATATTCACCATAATTATTATTTACAAAATTATAAATAACATTAATTAAATTTACTATTAATTTTCGTTTTGTTATAATTTAAGTAAAGAAAATATTTAGGAGGACTTTATGTTAGAAGGATTAATACAAAATTTTAAAAAGAGAATTGAAGCAGAACCAACAACTTTACTTGAAGCAATATGTTTATCAAATAAAGATGGACTACTTTGGAAAGAACAATATTTTCCACGCAATAATCGTAATATTTATTCTCATTCAAAAAGTTTTACTTCTTTAATGGTAGGGATTGCAATTGATGAGGAAATGATTGATTTTGATACTCGTTTAGTAGATGTTTTTAAAGATGAAATATCACTTGAGACTTATAATCACTTTTATCATGTAACTGTTAAGAACTTACTTACAATGTCATCTGGAATTAATAAAGCATTATTAATGGGTAATGAAAAGAAACAAGGAATTGGTTATCCTGATTATTTAAAATTTATGTTCTCACAAAAATTAGAATGTAAACCTGGTTCTAAATTTTATTATTCAAATGGTGATACATATCTTTTAGCTAGAATCGTTAGTAAAGTATATAACAAACCTTTTACACAATTATGTTATGAAAAAATATTCCTACCATTAGAGATTGGTTTCCCTATTTGGGGATGTGATCCGATGGGATATTGTACTGCCGCTAGTGAATTAAGTCTAAGTGTTGAAGAGATGAATCGTTTAGGTATCTTATTCTTAAATAACGGAGTTTATAAAGGAAAAAGAATTATCTCAGAAGAATATGTTAAAGCTTGCAGCACTACTCAAATTAAAACAAATGAAGATCATTGGGGAGATTATTCATATCAGTTTTGGATGACAGAAGGTGAAGGGTATAGAGCTGATGGTGCTTTTGGACAAATAACATTCATTTGGCCAAAATATAATTTAACTCTTTCATTCCAAAGACCCGAGGATGATAACTTAGGAAGAGTATTAGAAATCCTTCGTGAAGAAGTTTTAAGCAAGTTATAGAAAAATAAAAAACTTAGTAAGAAATTTTAAAATCCTACTAAGTTTATTTTTTTATTTAACTAATTTTTTTTAATAAGAAAAACATACCTGTTCCAAGTCCTACAAACAGTAGATAAATTGCAGGTTGGACAATTGGATAGAAAGTTGCGTATCCAATTTCAAAATTAATATCAAAGAGTCTTGCTGTAAATGGAATAAGTGCGGCAGCTGTTTCTTTATCAAATAAATACATATAATTACAGTAATAATACTCTACTTCATTATTCATTTTTCCTAAAGTGTTAAATATTGTCCCAACAACAAAAACAAATAAGAAATAGACAGTAAAATAGGTAATAAATGTTTTATAATCCTTCTTTTCAAAAGGAGTAAAAACGCGTAGAACTAGGCATAATATAGGAATTAATATTACGTTGTTATGTTCGAAAATATAATGCATATTATCTTTTGATAAAATACCCATTATTCCGTTAGGTGTTTCAACATCTAATACGATTAAAGCAATAATTCCACCAGCTACATTTATTAAAATATTAAATAAATAGATTCCTTTATTTTTAAACGCAATTGAGATAACTGTTACAATAGCGGCTACATTACAAAGCATAAGCGGCAATCTTTCAATTGTAAGCTCACCAAGTGATGAGAATAACTGATTATATTGAATTAATAAACACAGTGATAAGATTAATACTAATATATATCTGTCTTCTTCACTTCTTTTTCTAAAGATTAGACATAATATAAATGTTTCTAAAATTAAACCAATAATCCACAAGATATGCATCCAAGAAAATCTTAAGAAGATTAAATCAGTGTGAGTATTAAATAATGTCTCTGGTGCATATATAGGCATAATTATTAAAATTAAAATCGGAAGTAATGCTATAAATGATTTAATATTGTTTTTATTAAATTTTAAAAACTTTCTATCTTCTGTAATCATTAATAGTATACAAGCAATTTCACTTAATACCATCCCAAAGAAAATAACACTTCTAAATGCAACATCACGCATAAAAGTAGCTATAAACTCAGGTAGTATTCTCATATCAACAATACCTGTACCAAGTTCGGATGTATATCCTTTAATAATTGTTGGGAACATAAATGTAAATATTAATACTACTGGTAAACAAAAATATACCGATATTTTTTTAAATGTATCTCGTTTAAAAAATACCGCAATTGGTAATGTAATAAAGGCAACAAAATTAAACCATCTTATAAGCGTTTCAAATACATTAGCTCTATATGGTAATTTAAGGATGCCTATTACAAATTCATCCGGTAATAAAATATTTACAAAAGTAAGAGTCATAAAGACTACTACTAAAATTTTCATCATCTTTTCTTTCATAAAATACTCCAAATAATTTACAAATCAGTTTTTGTTAATAATCTTGATGGGGTTAATCTTAAATACATCATAACAGGTAAAATTCCTATTATAATATTAAATAATAATAAACCTACCGTTGTATAAATAAATGTTTCAAATGATATAGCGATTGATGCAGCATCTATTATTGGAATGCTAGCTACTATTTGCGTAACACCAAAACAAATACCACATCCTACTACTGTTGTTTTTAAACTTATAATTAAAACCTGGAACGCATATACAAATACAATACTTCTTTTATTTATTCCTATTGCCCTATAAACACCTATATCATAAATATTTTTAACAGAATAAGATTTCATAGAGAAGAATACAACAACAGCAGATATTAATAAAATTGTCGCAGTAACAACAATTCTAGATGAAACATTTTTCTTAGACTCTTCTAAATAAGGGTTAATAACTGAGTAATATTCAGACTGGAAATTTATTAGTAATTCTACTTCTTTTTTATCAGCAGGTTTATAAAATCCATTTTCAGGAATAGCAAGTAACTCTCCGTTTGCGTAATAATCTCTTACATTTTCGATGTAATTAACAACTTTATTTCTTTCTTCATCATTATCACAGTAAACAATTAACTCTTCATTAAAAGAAGCAATTGAAGTAAAAAGGTAATTATAATATTCATCGCTTATAACTATGTCATAAGGACAGCTTTGAAATAATATTCTTTCCTTAATTTTAAAGGTTAGTTCAGCATCATCATTAAGTGTTGTCTCTAAAATATGATTTAATTTATCCGATAAAAGATTAACAATGCACTCACCTTCTTGCAAATCTAATTTAACGTTGTCATACTTTTCAAATTCGCTAACTGATATTACTTTAATACCTCTTTTTCTCAGGTTTGAAGGAACAAAATCGAACATCGCCCACTTATTCATATAAATAGTGTTTTCATTATTATCTGCTATACCAACTATTGTGAATGTGTATTGTCCTTTTTTTAAAGAAATTTCTTTATTAATAAATGATGAGACACTCATAAAGTTAGAAACAGTAGAGTCAGCTAAAACATTTTCTAAAACCCATTTTTCAACAACCAATTCACTAGCGTTTTGTGGAAGACGTCCATATATTAAATCATCTTCCGCTAGTCGATCGTTAGAAACAATACTAAACCCAGATAATGTATATTTTTTTGAAGAAATTTGAGAAAAAACAGGTAGTTTGAATATAAATTCTGTTTCGGCAGGTAATTCATAATCAATTTCAGGTACATTTTCCATTAATCCTTCTAACAAATGTTTTGTTCCAAAGTTTCTTACATCATTATTAATTCTTGCATCACCAATTGCTATATCGATTTCATATATATGAGAATCACTATAAACTAAATGTTGTTTATCGATATATGCTGCATTTCCAATACTTTGAATACAAAATAAAATTAAAATAGATATTAAAAATAATGGTAGACCTAAAAATAAAGTTCTTTTCTTCATTTTTGATAAATTTGATAATGCTAGTCTTATCTTTTCCTTAAAAGAAAGACTTGGTGTTCTAACAAATTTTAATGGCGATAATTCAAAATTACTTTCTTCTAATTCCTGTGCTGTATTTAATACTTTTTTATGTTCATTAATTAATTTAACTTCTGATTCATCATTAAGATAAATTACATCGCTGCTACTTTTAATATAAAACTTTCCATTTTCATAAACAATTTGAAGACTTACTTTTTTATTTTCATTACCGTAAAATTCAATATCAACATTATCGTCTTCTATCCTCTTATATTCATATTCTTTTAAATATAAGTTTCTATCATCTTCATATTGATAATTAGTATGACCTTTAACATCACCTTGATGAACAACTTTTCCGTCTTCTACTCTAATAATATAATCAGAATAACTAGTAGCTATACTTTGTTCATGAGACACTAAGATTACTAATGTTGTCTTACTAATTTTTTTAATAACATTCATGATTTGAATAGTATTTTTCTCGTCCAAATTACCTGTTGGTTCATCCGCTAAGATTAAAGAGGGCGATTTAATTAAAGCTCTTGCGATAGCTACACGTTGTTGTTGACCACCTGATAATTCATTAACATTTTTCTTTTTATACCTAAGCATTCCAACGGATTTTAAAACATAATCAATTCTTTCATTTTTCTCTTCCGTAGATAGGTTGTACATATTTAATAATATTTCGAGGTTTTCATATACTGTTCTTCCTTGCAACAATAAATAATTTTGAAATATATATCCAACCTTTTCACTTCTAATACGGTCCATTACTCTTGCTTTGTATTTTTTAATTTCTAAATTATCAATACAAATAGAACCACTTTGGAAATCATCCAAACCACCAATAACATTCATTAAAGTAGTTTTACCACTACCTGATTCTCCTAAGATAGTAACTAATCCTGTGTCAGGAAACTCTAAAGTAGTGTCATTAATAACATGAATTTCATTAGATTTATGACGATAAAAATATTTATTTAAATTACTAATCTTAATCATATTATTCCTCCTTTAGCAATGTTATTTTGTCACTTCGAACAATATATTTACTAAATTTACTTCCTAAAACCAACATAGATGTCAGCGTAATTGCAAACACAATTAAGAAATCATAATACTTAACATATTTAAAGATTTGCCTTATATCAGAATTTACTACATATCTATTAACTAATAAATAAGTTGATACTAACATTAAATTAGAAATTAAACAATAAACTATAACTTCTATAAAACTAATCTTTTTACATAAATTATTTGATAAACCGATCATTTTAAAAATTATATATTTATTCTTTGTTGATTTCATAATTGATAAAGCTATCATAACTACTAACAAATTAATACAAACTAAAGCAACTACTGATATCACTAAATTAACATATCTAAAGATAACTTTGCTTACATCATATCCTGTCGTGCTAGCTCTAAAACACGATAATGCCTCAAAACCTTCTAAGTTCAAACTTTCAATAACATCATCTGTAAATGCATAATCATCAATAAAGACAGCAAATTGCGTTCTATCTTTATAATATTTATAAATTTCTTCAAACGCTTCATAAGATAACCCTAACGCTGAATCAATAACCTTTAAATCATTATCAAAGTTATATTCAAATGTAAAATATTCTCGGCTACGTGATGATGAATACAATAAACTGTCATTTTGTTTTAATCTTACTCCAGAATTATTAACGTTTAAAACTTGCAATTGGGCTAAAGGAAAAGACATTTGCTTTTTTTGAAGTGATGGATCAATAACAACGAATGAAAAGTTTAAGGATTTTTCGACAAAGCGATTATATTGATAGTAATCATAATAAACACTAAGATTCATTTCAAAAAATGACAATTCCATAACTTTACAAATATCATCAGAAAAATAGGCCTGTTCTGTTGGCTCTTCTAAAATCCCAACAATTGTCATATCATATTGATACCAAGTTGCTTCTCCCCATTTTTTCGCATTTCTAAAGAAAACTAATTCTTTAGTTCCAATAATACTAGGGTCATTACTATAAACAACCATCTCAAAACTACCAATAGGTTTTCTTCCCACAATCAACATATCATCATTTAGTGCATAATGTGATCTCATGAAATGAGAATGGTCTGTTAAAACATAAGATGATGTATCAACAAAACCAGGAGGATTAGGATTGTTACTTCCAGGGTCTGGATATCCTCCACCATAAATCATTTTATAGTCAGTACTACGATAATAATTTACATCAGTTACTAAATCATACTTTTCAACACCAACAACATGATCAATCTTTGCTTTTTCTAAGGCTTCTAAATGTAAAGTATCAGCTGAATGATCATTAACAAGAATTCTTGTTTGGTCCAAATTCATAAAAAAATCATCTGTAACCTTTTTCATTTGTGATTCATCTAAATTAGTTTTAAAATTCTCTAAAAATATAAAAGTAGAAAAAGTCATAATAGCTACTAACATCAATAAAAGTAACGTTTTAATTGGTTGAGATTTAATATTTAAGAAAGAAAAATTAGATACTATTTTAACTTTATTTTCTTTTTTAATAATTTTTGCCTTTGGTGTAATCTCACCAACATTTATTACTTTTTCATCAATTAAAACTTCACCGTCATGAAGTCTAATTTTACGAGTAACTAGTGGTTCTATTTGTGCTTGATTATGTGTAACGATAATAACTAATTTATCGCGAGATAATTCTTTTAATAAATTTAAAATAGCCAATCCATTTTTAGCATCTAAGTTACCTGTTGGTTCGTCCGCAATAATAATATTTGTTTCTTTAGCTAATGCTCTAGCAATACTTAGTCTTTGTTTTTGACCACCACTTAAATTAGCCGCTTTTTTATGAAGATCTTTATCTAAACCAACTAATTTTAAAATCTCCTTTGCTTTAGATTTTGCATCTTTATATGAATACCCATCAATCACATATGTTACAATTACATTTTCTAAAACCGAATAAGATTCAATTAAATTATAATGTTGAAAAATAAAAGCAATTTCTTCCTTACGGTATTTTTCCCAGTCATCCTCATCAAAATAAGAAGTAGGTTTATCATTATAATATAATTCTCCTTCTTCATAAGAATCAAAACCAGAAATTAAATTTAGTAAAGTTGTTTTACCACTACCTGATTCACCACTAATAGCGACAAACTCTCCTATATTAAACTCTAAATTGATCTTTCTAAGTGCACAAGTTGCTGAAGTACTACTATAATAAAATTTTGATATATTTTCTAGTTTTAGCATATCATTCACGCTCCCTATTAAAATATTATTAAGTATATTTTAATTATTTTTTACATATATTACAAGACAAACTGATTAGAGAACAAAAATAAGCCCTATAAAGTAATAGAAATAAGAAAAAATTCTACTATATAGGGTTTTTAATTTTATATTTTTAACATTTATACATGTGTTTATGTTTGAACAAACTTCTAACAATGCATTCTGTTAATAATAACAGTAAGGCAATAATTAATAACGATGATAAAGCATATCTTGTAGGCGGAATAATTTTTATAATATTTAACATATTAGTCAAAGTATTTTCCAAAACAAACGAAAATATCAATAAAGTAATTGCCACAACAAATAATATACTTGAAATAGATAGTAATATCTTTTCTATAGGTTTGCTCTTATAATTGTGAAAAAATATTTTACTCATTTCTTTTTTTGTAAGAAGTTTTCTTATTGGGACATTTAATATTTCTGATAAATTAAATATATGTTCTTTACCAGGATAAATATTTCCACTTTCCCATTTCGTTAATAATGTTCTAGAAATATACAATTTAGCCGCTAATTCTTCTTGTGTAAGATTGCCTAAATTTCTATATTTTTTTAATTTTTCTTTAAACACAATCCCACCTCAATTAATTTAATATATATACTTACAAATCCATTATAAAACTAATACTTTCAAAATTAAATAGTAATTTAAAATACAAATTTAAACAAATCGATAAACCACAATGTATAAGTGAAAAGATACAGGGAAGAACACATATTAACTACTGAAAATATGAAGTGTTTTTTATAAAAACTCAATATTGAAATAATAATGATTAAAATTGTTATTAAGCCTAACTGAATAATACTTGAATGATAAAATAGCGAGATCGAACCAATTGTTATCCTATCAAGAGGTATATACGATAATAAAGCTATTCTAAAATTTGTAAAAACAGCAAAATATAATATTAAGTTAATTATTATCAACAATAAAGGTAATGCTGAAGTCAGTGTATAAATTTTATTTTTCATATTAATTTACCATTCCATTCTCTATCACCGTCAATATTACATTTTTTTATTTTTTTGTAAATAAATATCTATGTGAATAATATATTCACACTTTGAAAAATGCTTATTATTTTAATTTATTAACTTTACAAACAAATCTTTATTATCACATAACAAACGTAAAGATAGCATGAAATACTACGAAAGTAAATTAATAGCTGAACTAGGAGCAAAAATAAAAACCAACACGTAGAAAATGTTGGCTTAATTTAAGTTATTTTAAAAATCAAATAACCCTAAAATAATCTTCAATACCATACATAATACAATTAGAAAGTTTTATTAAATAATCTTCACTTTGATAAAGTTCGTATTCGTTAGGATTTGATATAAAACCAGTTTCAATTAAACATCCAGCTTTATTTATATTTCTTAAAATCATAATATTATCTAAATTTTTATGAACTCTAGTTGTCTTTGTAAATGCTGATAAATAAGATTGAATATTAGAAGCAATAAGTAAATTATTAGGATTTATTCCATTATAAAAAACTTGCGATCCAAAGTATTTCGGATTTGTAAAACTATTAGTATGAATTGAAATAAATAGATCAGCGTTACTACTATTAATCATTTCTATTCTTGTAACTAAATCTTCTTTCTTACTAAATTTATCCTTACACAAATGAATATCAGCACTTCTACTCATCAAAACCTCGTACCCAGCTTCTTCTAAAGAGTCTCTTAATTTTAACGCTATTTTTAAATTAATATCTTTTTCTACTAAATCTTTATAACTACATCCACCATCAAGTCCACCATGACCCGGGTCAATAAAAACAACATTTAAATCCTCAGTTGCATCTACTCTAATATTTAAGTATGAAAAAACGAGAAGAAAAAACAAAAAATATAAAAAAACAAATTTATGCATACATTTCACCATTTAAATATATCGATTTGTATTTACTTTTATTCTATTTAAGAGGTATTTATTTGATAATTATAGAAAAATATAGTATAATTACTTACAGACAATAAGGCATTTTTGTGTGGTTATTGTCATACTTAATAAATAATAAAAAAAGTATAAGACCACACTATTTAAGTATGGTCTTTTTGTTATAAAAAGGAGAGAAAAGAAAAGAAATGTTATACACAGCAAGTGTAGATGAATTACCGTCCCAGATAATCATCATCGTAGTATTATTATTAGTTAATGCCTTCTTCGCCGCAAGCGAAATGGCAATTATATCAGCGAGTCCAGTTAAGCTTGATATATTAATTGAAAATGGGAATAAAAAAGCAAAACTGGTAAAAAAATTACAGGAAAACGAAACAAAGTTATTATCAACTATTCAAGTAGGTATTACTTTAGCAGGCTTCTTCTCAAGTGCCACAGCGGCATCAAGTCTATCAGAAATCATTGCCCAAAGCATAGGAATACCTGAGGGAGTTTCATTAGTTATAATCACTTTAATTTTGTCATATTTCACATTAGTGTTTGGTGAGTTATTTCCAAAAAGAATTGCGTTATTAGCACCTGAGAAAGTCGCAATGACTTTTGCTAAACCTATATCAATAATTAAGACAATCTTTAGACCACTTGTTTTTATTCTATCTGCTTCAAGTGATTTATTAGTAAAAATATTTAGAATTAAACCTAAAGAGACAGATACTGTATCTGAAGATGAAATCAAAGCTTTAATTAATAGCGGAGTTGAATCAGGAACAATAAATCACGAGGAACAAGAATTTATATCAGCTATATTTAATTTTGATAATTTAATTGTTAAAGATATTATGACTCCAAGAATAAATGTATTCATGCTAGATATAAATACACCTATAAACAAATTTAAAAAATTAATCAAACAAGAACAATATACACGTGTTCCTATATATGAAGATGATAAGGATAATATTATTGGTATCTTAAACTTAAAAGACATCTTCTTATTTTTAAACGCATCATATACAAAAGATGATTTAAAAAATATATTAAGAGAACCTATCTTTATTACTGAATCAATGAAATGTAAATCTTTACTTATTGAACTTCAAAATAAAAAATCACAATGTGCGATTGTTATAGATGAGGCTGGTAGTGTAAGTGGTTATGTTACATTAGAAGATTTAATTGAAGAAATCACTGGTAACATCTATGATGAACACGATGAGGTAATAAATAAAATTAGTAAAGTTAATGATGGTACTTATATTTTAGATGCATCTGTTGCAATTCATGAATTAAATAGAGAATTAAATTTGAAAATAACTTATAAGAACGAAAAGTATACAACAGTTGGTGGATATTTAACATCTTATAATGAAGTTATACCTAATGTTATGGATGAAATTATAATAAATAATTTAAAATTCACTATATTAGAAATAGATACAAATAGAATTATAAAAGTAAGACTAGAAAAAATAAAGCCGCTTAGTTAAGCGGCTTTTTTAATATACTTATCTTTGTTCTTTACGTTTCTTTACTAAGAAAATTGATATAGCAGCTAAAGCAAGTAAGCTATGGATAGAGGCTAAAATACTTCCACCACAACCACTTTCATTAGGTGTTTCTACAAAAACTGCTTCCCACATTGCAGTTAAAGTTAAAGATTCTTTAACTTCGCTTTCAAAGTCATACAATTCTTCATTTAAATACCAACCTTTAAATTCATATCCTTCTTTTGCAGGAACTTCTAAAGCAGATACTTTTGAACCATAATTAACATTTTTAGTATGTAGAGTTTTATCACCATCTACAAACTTAACTTCTAATACTTGAATTTGCCATTTAGCAGTTAATGTAATTGATTCCTTAACTTCTGCATCAAAACTATATGCTACTTCATTTAAATACCAACCTTTAAATTCATATCCTTCTTTAGCAGTAGTTTCTAGAGCTGTTGCTTTTGAACCATAATTAACTTCTTGTACTTTAATTGTTTCATCACCATCTAAAAACTTAACTTCTAATACTTGAATTTGCCATCTTGCTGTTAAAGTCATATCTTCGGTAACAGTCACCACATCATTCTTACGATAATTATTAATTCCATCTGTATAACCAATTAAAATGTGACCTTCTTTTACAGGGTTATATTGTGATAACTCTAATTGATCTCCAGTATTTAAAGTTAGACTAGCAAGTGATTCATCATCACTAAGAATATTAACATTTACTTGTTTAACAAACTTAGCATATAATTTAATATTTTTACCTGAAGCTAATGAGATTTCTTCTACTTTTTGAGTGTATTTACTATCTAAATACCAACCATCAAAAGTAAATCCTTCTTTAACAACATCTTCTAATTTAATAATTTTATCTTCATAAGAATATGTTGAAGGTAATTCTTGATTAAATGTACCGCCGTCTGTATTAACTTCGATAGACCAAGTTTTCTTCTTAGATAACATCCATGTAATTAAATCAGCATCTTCAAATGCAACAATCCAAGATTCATGGCCGATTCTATTTACTTCATAATATTGTGCATCTTTACCATCAGTTTTTAATGCATTTACTAAAGCTAAAGTTTCAGCATTATTAACTGTTGTATCGCTTGTTGAGTGATAAACTCTTAAAGCTGTAGAATTCAACAACTCATATTGAGAAGCATCAGCACCACCTGCACAATTAACAATTGCAGCAAATAATCCTGGTTCTCTCATTGCTAAATCAGTAATTCCAAATCCACCCATCGATAAACCAGCACCATAAACTCGTCCTAAATCAACTGAGTAGTTTTCGAAAATATCGTTATAAAGCAATGAAGTTAATAATTTTGTTGGAGTCGAAGTGGCAGTAGATTTAAGGTTATATTTACCTGGAGTCCAATCGCTTTCAACCCATCTCATTCCTTCTGGACATTGAGGAGCAACAACGATAAAATCATCAGCATATTCACCTAAAATAATTCTATTTAACAATATATGAGTACTTTGCATATGATTTGAACCAGTTACTTGATAAATATTATTATTACCTCTTTCACCAGCGCCATGCATAAATACTAATACAGGATATTTTTTACTAGCATCATAATTAGTTGGTAAGTATAAACGATAAGGAAGAGTTACAGTTGAAGAAATTGAAGCATCCTCATAAACTTTAGCTTCCATCTTATCAGTTACATATGGGTCTTGTGCCCATACAACTTTCTCACCTGATTTAACTGTTAATAACATTCCATTATTATTAATAATAAAACATTTTTCTTGTCCAGATATAGTCACTGACCCTTTAACATTGTGTGCTTTAACATCATAAGAATCACCGAAATAAACACAGTCAGCAACATAATCAACACCATCAATAGTATAAATTAACCACATGTAAGATGCTTTGAAAGTATTAGATCCAATTGGTGAAACTTTAACAGTAACTTTATCATTTGTAGTTGTTAAACCAGTTAATGGATATACAATATCTCCATACCAGTCAGCGTAATTAAATGACCATTCTCCATAATCTTTTCCATCGACATATACTTTGGCGTTTTGTGCAGTTTCCCATAAAGAAGTTCTTCTTACTAATCTAAAGTTAGTAGCTTTATCAGCATTAGGAACTATAAAGTCAATTTCTACATCTCCACCAAAAGTAGCAACTTTTGCGTATGTATCAATACCAGACCATTGTTTACGGATTGCATATGTACTTATATCATCATTAAATTCGTTAATCTTAATGTTTTTATAATTAATTGTTCCATTATTATTTAAAATAGCAACTTCGCTTCCTGAATAATATCTGTCAGAGAATTCAAAAATTCTATAACCATTAATCATTACAACGATTGTTGAACCTTGAACTACAACTTTATAAGGATAACTATCACTCGCACTAAATCCAGCATCAAATGATGAGTAATGAGAATATACTCCATTATTTAAATATCCAATACTTACATCAATTCTTCCTGAATTACTATCAAATGCTAATAAAGTTCCTGATAATCCATTAGTAGACATACTAGCATGTAATAATATACCATATGTTCCTACATTTCCTGCATCAGTAGAAGGATACATATCAGCTTGGAATACATAGTCGCTTACTCCTGTATCAAACCACATATCACAATTATTTTCAGAATTTGAATTTAATACATTATCAACTATATTAGGAGTACCATCTAACGCTACAAACCCATCAAATCCAGTATGAGGTAATTCTAACGGACTTGGATTTTTATAAGTTGTAACAAAAAATGGTAAAGTTACAGTTTTATCACCTAGTTCATGTTTTGCAGTTAAAACAATAGAACTATTAACATTATCATTTGGAACTGTAAACATTGTTCCTTGAACTTCTTTTCCATCATATGTATAAGAGAAAGGTCCTTCGATATTTGTTGATACATAATCTAATAAGTTAATAGTTGTTGTATCATTATTTACATATAAATTTAATTCTTTTGACTGTTCGATATATAAATTAGGAAGAGTTACACTTGTAGTATAAGGAATATCGATTTTAATATCATCGAAGTATACCCATCCACCACCATCAACTACTAATTGTCCTGGTTGACATACTGCAGTAATAACACCACTAGCATTTTTATTTTCTAAAACAACAGTATCTGTTAATGGTCCACCATCAACACTATACTTAATAACACTATTAGTATGGTTTTTATTTACTTTTAAATATTTACTCATATCAACAGTAATCGCTTCTGCACCATATTCAAAATTATGACTAACATCACCTAATTTAGATAACTCAGGTAATTTGATCATTTCAACTTCTTGTCCTTTATAATGAGAAGTAATTAAACCAGCATCTTTATCAAAGAATATATAACCACTAAAGAATGAAGAAACAGTATCACAAACAAAACTATGAGCATCTTTATCGAATTGATATTGTAAATCTAAGAAGTCTGACACTCTTAAAACACCTTCATTATCTTCATATAATAAATAATAATTTGAAGCACAATACCAAGCATCTACATTTTTATCTAAATAGAAACCAACCATTTGATTATCTGTACATCCTTCGAAATATGATTTAGGAATTTCAACCATATTAGTACCAAAATCACTAGCAAATGTTGGAGCGTCACCCCAAGTTACTGCTTTTGTTTCCCAAGTGTCATCAAATGTAAGGGTACCAGTTTTATCAATATATACATCAACATCTTGACCTTTGTCACGAGTTTTGCTTGAACGAGCTAGGTAATAAGTTTTTACATTAGATACATCAGCAGGTAAACTCATTTTAAACATTTGATCTTTTCCAGCCTCATACCAATATGCTTGACAACCAGCTAAGTTAGAACCACCCCAGTTTGGTCTAACAATTCTTTCTGACAAATCAAAGTCATCGCCTAAAGGAGTAACCGTAATATCTTTATATGTAGCTGAAATTCCTTCAGATACTAAAGTGATACATCCTTGTGTTTTATATGCAAGAGGAGCATTCATACAAATCCAATTATTAATTATTATTTGACAATGTCCATCCTGAACATAAATATCATACTGATTTTCTGCTAAACCTGTTCCTTGTCCCCATCCAGCATCAATACCATAATTATGATGGAAGTTATTATCAACATACCATCCATTTGATAACCATAATAAATTATCCCAATTGTAGAACCCAATATAATGACCATCTAAACCTTCTTGGTCACTATGAAGTAAAATCCCACCTCTTCCATACCATGGATCACCAACGCTATTAGACTCATATCTCATCTTAAATGATAAATGATAATTAGAGTAAGATTGAGTAGTATGTAATATAGCCTTGTTTCCTCCATTGTGAATATCTTTATCAAATACTATTTCATTTGAATTAGATAAATTTATATTACCACTTTCTACATTCCAGTTATCAGCAGTAAATGATAACAAAGAAGCATCATTAGCTTTAACACTTATATTATTTCCAATTATAAAAGAAGACATTGTTACAAATAAAATTAATGCTAAAACACAAGATATTAATTTGTTATTCTTTTTCATATTTATTCCTCCTCATTCATTTTTCTTTTTTTAATAAATAAAACTAATACAACAGGAGTTATTGCAATTAATGATGGGACAATAGAACCACCACACCCATTATCTTGACTATTGTTTTCATTAGAATTTTCTCCAGGATTATCTGTAGGAAGATCACCACCAGGATTATCTGTAGGTGTATCATCTACTGGAGGCTTTTCAGTTTTAACTTCAAATGCACAAGCGTTTTTGTAATCATAACCACCATGTAATGTTAGAGCATCTTGATTACTATATACTTCGATTTGTGCAATAGAGACAAAGTTACTACTTCCACCAGCTAAGCCAATTAACCTAATTGCATCTCCAACCATTGTGTCAAAAGTAAAGGTATAAATTTCACAACTAACACCGAAATCTTTTCGTTCGTTTGAATTAGGATAATTTACATCTTCATTAAGTACAACAGTTGACCAAATACCGTTTTGTCTAACTTCAACTCTAATATCTCCGTTAGCAAACCAGCCACCATCAAACCAAGTATCTCCTTCTTGGAATACTAACTTTGAAAATGGGATTTCCTCATCATATTGGAATCCAACAAAGAAATAATTTTTACCAGAACCATTAAAGGAATCGTATTGAGAAGGACCACATCCACTTGTACCTACATCATAGATTTTTTCATTTCTAATAACATTTATGTCATGATTTCCACCACCTGTTGGATTCATAACTGAAGATATAATTTTACCAGCTTGAGCTAAGTTATAATTTTTTAAATAAGCTTCTTTATCAATGTTAACTTTAATAGCATCGATAGCGTGCCATTTACCATCTTCTAAAGAAGTGATTGTTAAAGTATGCCAATCAAAAGTTAATTCTTTATTAGTATAAAGAACAGACTGATATTCATCTTTTTCTCCAGCAAGTGAAACAATTTCTTTTTTTCCATCAATATCAACTTCTATTGATCCACCTACAATTCCTTTATAACCAATAATGTGTAAATCTGTTCCTTTAAACCTATATACACCCGTTTTACCTTTTTCAAATGTACCATGTTCCCAGGATCTAGATGCTTCATAATTTTCAACTACTTCAAACCCATTCCAACTCCATCCATCAGAATCAGTTTCAATTGTTCGATAAAATTCCTGTACACCTTCAGCAGCATTAACAAGTGTCTTTGGTAAAACTAAAACTCCCAAAAGAATAATTAATATAAATAATTTTTTCATATTCATATACTAACCCTCCAATGCATATACTTCTAATTCACTACAAGAAATAAGTTTATAATTTCCGCCTGGGTTACCAATTAATCTAATACCATTAGCTGCTTTAACATTGACAGTTATTGTATAAACTTCACCACCAACCCCAAAGTCAGATAAACTATTTGAATTTGGATATAAAGGAGAAATTTGATAATCAACACTAACCCATTTGCCATCAATTAAAGCTTCTACTCGCATTGAGCCATCTGCAAACCATCCACCATCAGCTCCCCAATGGCCACCTTCAACAAATATAATTTTGCCAATAGAGAATGTCTTAGAAAATTCATAACCAACATAATCTTCATAATCCTTAGCGATTAAAGAAGAACCAGCAAAACCTAAGAAACTATCATATTGAGTACTAGAATGATCGCCTTGTTTGAAATAATATCCATCACAAATCACGCCTATACTTCCTCCACCTGCACCAGTTCCTAACGGCGCATATACAGATGTAATAGGTTTAGAAGCTTTAGTTCTTGCAAGATTCAAATAAGGATTATTATAGTATTCATCTTCTGTACATACTACATTAATATAATCTATACTATGAAACTTACCTTCTTCTAAACATGTAAGTTTTGCCTTGTGAGTACCATCTTTTAAATTTCTAACTTTTTTAAACGTTTGGTCATAAGACATTGCAGATGGTTTACCTAAACAGAAAGTTTCAGCAGATTCCAAATCAATAACTCCATAATCAATGCCATCAATTTCTAAAGAAAAAGAGCCTCCGTTTAATGATGTCGCACCGACTATTTCTATTTCTGTACCAGTAAAAGTAAATTCAACACTACTTCCTTTTTTAGTACTTCCATAACCGTATGAATTTAAAAAATTAGGATTATAGAATTTATACATACCTTTATATACAAAAGAAGAGTCTGTACAACTAATTGACTTATAATAATTATCAGTTGCTAAAGCTGGCGTAAACGGACCATCGAAAATAATATAAGATGAACCATTTTTAACTCCGCCTGTTGATAAAATAATTTCTTCAGCTTGTACAACCATTCTATCTACTAATTCATCAACTGAATTACTAGCTAATCCAGGTCTATTTGTATTTCTATAGTATGTACCAGATCTATCTTTTAAATGTTTAGGCAATCCGTTATAACCTTTCATAAGTCCTAAAATTGCTCCACAAGTTGCTGCATTACAGTCATTATCATAACCAGCTAAAACTGCAATTTGAACTGTTTTTTCATAATCGTTTTCCCCGTAGAACAAAGATAAAATAGACATAGCAAAATTAATTTTATTATCAAGCGCATAACCGGTACCGAATTTACTATTAACTAATCTTCTACCTGTTCTCCAATCTGTTTTATTATTTTCATATATTTCTTTGATTGAATCATAAATATACGCCGTTTGACTATCATCATCAAAATAACTTCTTACTGTCTCCATCGATTGATAAATATCATCTTCGAAAAAGGCGTTAGCGCATAACATAGCATAAAATGCTGAATTATCTAACACTGTACCATCACCAACAGCTGCCATCCACCAAGTAGTTCTTTCTTTACAATTTTGTAACATACCCGGTGTCAAAAAACCAAATATTTCACATTCAATTTGAGCATCAATTGCTTCAGCAGCCTTATTAATCCCAATCTTACCTGTTTCAGGAGGTAAATATCCTTGTTTCATTAATTCTCTAGCATAATAATTACCTTCCCAAATATAATCTTGAAAATGATAAATCCATTCTTTTGGCATATCATTATAAGTGATTGTATTGGCCCCGTACACTTCCATCATATGTAAAAAAGTATATTCTAAACTTGTATCATCAT
>JBGVOE010000080.1:0-4004 GCA_045126355.1 Anaeroplasmataceae bacterium
TAAAAATGGTAAAAATGATTTAGAAGCTAGAGAAAAAATGCATAATGCATCAACAATTGCTGGTATGGCATTCGCTAATGCATTCTTAGGTATGAACCACTCATTAGCTCATAAAATCGGTGGTATCTTCCATGTTCCTCATGGTAAGGCAAATGCAATCTTATTACCACATGTAATTAGATATAATGGTGAGGTACCAGGTAAATTATCTACATGGCCAAAATATGATTATTATAAAGCTGACTTAAAATATCAAACAGTAGCTAGAGTTTTAGGACTAGCTGCATCTACTCCTGAAGAAGGTGTAGAATCATTAGCTATTGCTGTAGCAAACTTAGGTAAAGAAATTGGAATTAACATGAACTTTGAAGCTACAGGAATTGTAGAAGAAGAGTGGAATGCTAACATTGAACAAATCGCTTTATTAGCGTTTGAAGATCAATGTTCTCCAGCTAATCCAAGAGTTCCATTAATTGCTGATATGATTAAAATCTTAAAGAAAGCATATAAAGGTAACTAAGAAGAAGAGGAGTTGATTTTAAATGCGTAATTTTGATACTGAAGTTCAATTTTTAAAATATCGTGTTTTAAAATCTGTTTCAAGACGTGCTTTTAACGGTACATTATTAAAGGAATTACCAAATATTCCTAATGAAATTATTCCAGGACCAAAACCAACAACCAGATGTTGTATATATAAAGAAAGAGCAATTGTTAATGAACGTATTAAATTAGCATTAGGAGGTAACCCTGATAATCCTAATGTAATCGAAGTTATTAACATTGCCTGTGATGAATGTCCTGTAGCTGGTTATAAAGTAACTGAAGCATGTAGAGGATGTATTGCACATCGTTGTGAGGTTGCTTGTAAGTTTGGTGCGATTTATTTTGACCGTAATCAAAAAGCACATATCGATAAAGATAAATGTGTTGAATGCGGTGCATGCTCAAAGGTATGTCCGTATTCAGCAATTGCAAATCATAAACGTCCTTGTGAGGTAGCTTGTAAAGTAAAAGCTATCACAATGGATAATAATCACACTGCTGTAATCAATAATGACAAATGTATACAATGTGGAGCTTGTGTTTATCAATGTCCATTTGGTGCAATTGTCGATAAATCATATATCTTAGATGCAATTGAAATGTTAAAAAACAAAGAAGAAGTATATGCAATTGTTGCTCCATCTATTTCAGCACAATTTGTATACGCAACATTAGGTCAAGTTGTATCAGGTATTAAAGAGTTAGGATTTACTGGTGTTATAGAAGCTGCATTAGGTGCTGATTTAGTAGCTTATTATGAAGCAATTGAATTAGCAAAAAAAGGATTCTTAACAACTTCTTGTTGTCCAGCTTTTGTAAATTTTATTAAAAAGAATTTTCCAAATTTAGAAAAACATATTTCACATAATCTTAGTCCGATGGCGATGATTGCTAAAGTTATTAAAGAGGCGCATCCTAATGCTAAGACAGTCTTCATCGGACCTTGTACTGCTAAAAAAGCGGAAGCTCAAAAAGAAGAAGTGAAAAAATATGTTGATTGTGTATTAACGTTTGAAGAATTAATCGCATTATTTGGAGCACAAAATTTAGATATTAAAACTTTAGAAGAATCACCTTTAGAAGATGCAACATTATTTGGTAGAAGTTTTGCTAGAAGTGGTGGAGTAACTGAAGCTGTAATTCAAAGTATTAAAGAACAAAATCTAAATTTTGAACTTAATCCAATCACATGTGATGGAATTGAAAATATTAGATTAGTATTAGCTAAAGCAAACAAAGGATTAATCGATAATAATTTTATTGAAGGAATGGTTTGCTCTGGTGGTTGTATTGGTGGACCTTGCGCACTAACACACGCAACTAAAGATCGTAGTTTAATTGATAAACACGCTAGTAAAACTAGTAAAAAAGAAATACTAGAAAATATAAAAGAAATTATATAAGGAGATAAATAAAATGGGATTTTTAAGTGGAAAAACTGCAATAATTACAGGTGCAGGCAAAGCAGTATTAACAAATGGTGAATGCGGTAGTATCGGTTATGGTATTGCAACTGCATATGCTAAAGAAGGAGCTAACTTAGTTTTAACTGGTAGAAATTTAAAAAAATTAGAAGATGCTAAAGTAGACCTTGAAGCAAAATATGGTATTAAAGTAGTAGTTGTTCAAGCAGATGTTAGTGCGGATGCTAACAATGAAGAAGTTGTAGCTAACGTAGTAAAACAAGCTATTGATGCATTTGGTAGAATTGATGTTTTAATCAATAACGCTCAAGCTTCAGCATCAGGAGTAACAATTGAAAAACATACAACAGAACAATTTAACTTAGCAATGTATTCTGGTTTATATGCAACATTTTACTATATGCAAGCATGTTATCCATATTTAAAAGAAACTAAGGGTTCAGTAATTAATTTTGCCTCAGGTGCAGGACTTTTCGGTAATTACGGACAATGTTCTTATGCTGCTGCAAAAGAAGCTATTCGTGGTTTAACTAGAGTAGCTGCTACTGAATGGGGAAAAGATGGAATTAATGTTAATGTTGTTTGTCCTTTAGCTTGGACAGCACAATTAGAACAATTCAAAATGGCTTATCCAGATGCATTTGATAAAAACGTTCATATGCCTCCTATGGGTCATTTTGGAGATAGCGAATATGAAATCGGACGTGTATGTGTTCAATTAGCAAATCCAGACTTTAAATATATGACTGGTGAAACAATTACACTTGAAGGTGGATTAGGTTTAAGACCTTAATAGAAAAGAAATTTATAGGGCTGATTTTTCAGCCTTATTTTTTTATAAAGAAAAAAGGAGCCTGAAGCTCCTTCTAAAACATATTAATTAATTCTTCTTCAAGAGGAGTTAATTCCACTGTTTTTTTGTATATAAACATTGTTATCCATTTACCGACACTTGTATCAAGAGGAATAGATGTACAGTTATATGTATCTAATACTTCTTGTGGTATTGGGAGTGATATTAGATATGAGTCTTTGATATTTTTCAACATAGCTAATTGATTAAAACCTGTTGATACTTTTACTGCTTTACTACTTAATATAATATGGTATTTTTCATTATAATATTTATAGTAGTCGTTTGTGTTTGTAGTTACAAATATTTGATTTTTTAATTCATTTTTATTCACTATTTTTTCTTTTGTAAATGGATTAGAGTTATGGAATGTAGCTGTTAGAGTTAGTGAATCTCCACTAACAAAATCTAAATTATTTAGGATCAATAATTTTTTATAGTATGCATAATCGTGTTCATTAACTGAAATAATACCTAAGTTTACATTTTCTTTTAATACCATTTCAATAATTTCTTCAGTTGTACCTTCTAAAACGTTGATATTAAGTTCATTTTCAATATCGAATTTTTTTGAAATTTCGACTACTTTACTTTGGAAAAAGATGTCTTTTGGATGAGCTACATTTAGATTAAGAACAGGTTGATTATTTGAAGAAAACTCTTTAACAAAACTATCAAAGTTATTAATCAATTTAACCGCTTTTTTAATAAGTTCTTTTCCCTGTGGTGTAGTAATAACTCCTTTTGATGTTCTTGTGAATATTTGAATTTTTAATTCTTTTTCAATTATTTGGATTGCTTTTGAAATATTAGGTTGTGTTAAATACAAGTCCTCAGCTGCTTTAGATATTGATTGATGTTTATCTACAGCGACAATATATTTTAGTGAATTATAATCCATAAAAGTTATTCCTTCTTTCTTATATTTTCAGTTTAATACTTTTTACTTTAAAATACAAGCAAGATATTTTTACTGATATAAATTTTTGTTATACCAGAAATAAGTTTTTAATAATTCTTTTTCTTTTAAAACGTATATATAATTAAATTGTAAAATATAATTTTAAAAGGAGAAATAAAAATATGAGATTAGAAAATAAAGTAGCAGTTGTTACTGGTGCAAGTAGTGGTGTAGGAAAAGAAATCGCATTATTATTTGCTAAAGAAGGAGCTAAAGTTGT
>JBGVOE010000081.1:0-13028 GCA_045126355.1 Anaeroplasmataceae bacterium
TAAGAAATTTATTAAATTAAAGAAAGGAAGTTTAAAATGGAATTAGAAATGATTATTTCAATAGTAACAGTAGTTGTTACTTGGATTTTAGGATTTATTGCAAAAAAATATACAGGATTAAATAATAAGTTAATACCTATACAAAATGTTATAGTAGGATTAATAGTTGCTATAATTGAATGGATAATAACAAAAGATTTTAATACTGCAATTGCAATAAGTGGAATATTTGCAGGTGGAACATACGATATAATTCATAATTTAAATAAAATAATAAAAGGAGAATAAAAATGGTAAGAGAATATTCTTATGCAAGAGATGGTGCTAATTTTATAAGTCCACATTTTCAAATAGGCGAGTTCAAATCATTTTGTGATGATTGGGGAAGGTTAACAACTGATGTTATTTTAATAGATGATAATTTGCCTATAATGTTGGAAAAATTATATAATTATTTAGATAATAAATTTGGAATAGGTTATATATATATTACAAGTGGTTATCGTAGTTATGATTTTGAAATGTATTTAGCAGGATTTACAGGAATGCATTATGAAGGAAAAGCAACTGATATTATGTGTTATGATAGAGCAGGAAATTTAATACCAGGAGTGGAAGTTGCTTGTGCTTGCCAAACAGTAGGATTTAATGGAATAGGATATATAGGAAATGCAGTACACTGTGATGTAAGAGATTGGCAAAGTTGGTTTGATGAAAGCAAAGGTTGTATTGGAGTAAATGATTTCTATGACTATTTTGGAGTAGCAAAACCAAGTTTACCAAGTCCAATAGAAAGAGATATAAATAAAATACAAATTGAAGTTGTAGAACCAGAACTATTTTGTAGATTAGGACATAGTACAGATAGCCCTGCAATTGGATTTATACCAACAGGAATATATAATTTTATACAATATTATGAAGATGGCACATATACTTGGTATGAAATAGAACCAGGAAAATGGATAGCAAGTAATGGTGAATGGGTTAAGAAATTAAATGTCGAAATACCACAAGTAATAGAAGAACCAGACCAAGAACCAATAGAACCAGATGATGATGAAAAAGACAATATATTTATTAAAATATTAAAGATAATTGTTAATATTTTGGAAAAAATCTTTCATAGAGATAGTAAATAGCATTTATATTCAATTTTATATGGTTATTTTGAATGAAAATAGAGAAATAATATAAATATACTATAAATAAGTTTTGTTTAATATAAGTAAAATAAATAGGTTTTAAAGAGAAATGTAAATTTTCTCTTTTTTTATTAAAAAATTATTGACAATAATAAATATTTATGATATGATTAATTCGTAAATAAGGAAAGGAAGGAGAAAAGAAAATGAAAAAGAAAAAATACAGATTAAAAAATTGGGTAGTGGTAACATTATTCTATACAGAATTAGTTATATTAACATTAGTTTATATTAATAGTATTAAATAAGGAGAAAGAAAATGAAAAAAAGATTAAAAGGGTATTGGAGAACATTTAAGCATAATATAGAGTGTAAAAATGGTTATAAGAAAAAAATATTACTTGGCACTTTAATATGGATAGCATTTTGGTTTAGTTTGTTGGTGATAATATGGTAATGAGAAATGAATTTAAATTGCAGTTATATTTTAATATGTATAAAGATATACAAATTAGTAGTAGAGATAGTTTTAGAGCATGGTTTAGAAAAAAGCATGGTAGATTTAGTTGTTTAAATGAATTAATATTTATGATAGAACAATACCAAATGGAAAAGTATGGAGAAACAATAAGCAGATATGTTTATTATGCACCAAGTAAAAGAAAGAAAGGAAGATAAAAAAATGGACGAAATTTTTATGAGAACTTGGACATTACCAAAATATATAGGAGAAAAATATTTTAAAGATAAAGATTATTATTCAATAGATGAGTTAATATCAATAATTGAAGATTTAGATGATAAATTAGAACAAATAAAAGAAGAATATAAAGATTTTAAGCAAGATGTAGAAGATAATTATAAAAGAATGACTACAAGAGAACAAATAGGATATGATGAAAGGACTTGGTAAAATGAAAAAGAAAGATATTAAAGAATTACAAAAGCAAATGCCAGAATTGCCAGAACACGAATATAAATATCATTGTATATGTGATAATTGTGATTGTGGTTGGTATGATGATGAAGGAGAAACAATACAAAATCATTGTCCTAAATGTATGAGTGGAGAATTACATGCTTATGACAAAGACAGTGATAATTACTAATGAAAGATGAAGCATTATATGTATTAACTAAATTAAAAATAAAAAATTATTTAAAGACAAAGGATAAGTATATAAAACTTACTTATCCTGAGTTATTAGATTATACAATAAAAGCAATTAAATTATTAAAGCAATATGAAAGAAGGTGAATTATGAGTACAGAAGCACAAAAAAGAGCAAGTAGAAGATATTATGAAAAACATAAAGAATATTATAAGCAAAAAGCAAATGAAGAAATAAAAAGAGTTAGAGAAGAAAGAAATAGATTATTAAAAGAACTTGAAGAATTAAAAAATGAAATGGAGAATAAATAATGAAAGGTGAATTTTTAAGTTTAGAAGATGCAGAAAAAATAGCCAACTATGATAAATTATTAACTGAAAGAAATAATATTGTTAAATTTTTAAAAAATTCTATAAAAATGTATAAAAATAATGCAGTAAAATATAAAGAGCAAAATAATAAGGCACAAGTATACTTTTTAAAAAGCAAGTTATCATTAGCACAGGAACTTTTACATTTAATGAATGAAGATAAATAAAAAAGTTCTTTTTTATATATTGACATTTGGTATATTTTGGTATATAATTATATTAATTATAGAAAGGAGATAGAGAATGGAAAAGCCAAAATTAATACTTCAAAAAAATGCAGAAAAAAGTATGAATAAAATAGTAATACCAAAAGCATTTGTTACTAAATGGGGAAATCGGTTTTATATGGAAGTATATTCTAATAAAATAATTTTAGTACCAATGAAGGAGAAATAATAATGTCAAAAGTAAAAGATGGTAATTACATAGTTATTCAAAGTTTTATGGTAAATGATTTGCAATTAAAAGGAACAGAATTATTAATATATGCAATTATATATGGATTTAGCCAAGATGAAGAGCAAAAATTTACAGGTTCGTTACAATATTTAGCAGATTGGACTAATTCAACAAAACAAAGTGTTATTAATAATTTAAAATCATTAGTAGATAAAGATTTAATAGGTAAAAAGGAAAATATAATTAATGGGGTAAAATTTATTGAATACTATTCAAAAAATTTTAATGGGGGTATTAAAAAAATTTTAATGGGGGGTATTAAAAAAAGTTTAATTAATAATATAGATAATAATAATATAAATAATAAATATATATATATGGGAGTTTATAAAAGAATTAAATTAACACAAGAACAATACGATAAATTAATAGTTGAATTTGGAAAAGAATATATAAATCAAATAATTGAAAAATTAGATGAATATGTAGAAAGCAATAATAACAAAAATAAATATACTAATTATAATTTAGTTATAAGGAAAGCAATAAGAGAAAAATGGTTTAATATAAAAAAAGCACCAAGTTGGTTAAATGAAGAAATAAAAGATGAAGGAGTTAAATTAACTGATGATGAAATTAAATGGCTTAAATCAATTGAATAAAAAATTACAGGACCATAAAACATTTAGTGTTTATGATAATGATGGATTATTTGCAAAATATATTTATGATGAAGAATTAAAAAGGTATCAAAGTGATTATGGATATTTAACAGTACAAGATGCTTATAAAATTTCAAGAGATGAAGAAGATGAAAGATACTTAGTATGGGAAGGTGAAGAATAATGATGAATAATGTAATAGTAATTGGTAAATTACAAAAAATAGTAGATTTTGGAGAATATGCTATAATAACAATAGCAAATCAAGAAGCATTTAAAAATAAAGATGGAGAATATAAAATTAATTATATTGATTTTATAATAAATGGTGTAATTAAAAATAGTTTAATTGAATATTGTAAACAAGGAGATACAATAGCATGTAAGGGATTTATAAGAACAGAAAATGAAGAAATCGAAAAAAGAACAAAATTAATAGCAGATAAAATAAGTTTTTTATCAAGTAAAATTAAAGGAGAATAAAATGTTAATATTTGGATCAGGAATATTATGTGGAATGTTATTACAAACAATATTATTTTGGTTATATGCAAGTATAAGAATAAATAACATTGACAAAAAGTAATATTTATTATATAATTATAATAGCAAAAGGGAAAAGTAGATTTATCGTAGGTGGCACCCTTTTGCGAATTATTAATAGCCACTTACGATAAGTCTATTTTTTTATAGACTAGAAGGAAGGAAAAGAAAAAATGAAAAAAGAAATTACATTTGAAGATTTACAAAGAGTAAATGACACAATAAGAACAACAGAAATTAAAGGAAAGGAATATGCAGAAGTAAACCAAAGAATTAAAGCATTTAGAATGTTATATCCTAATGGAATAATTGAAACTGAATTATTAAGCAATGAGAATGGAATATGTGTATTTAAAGCAATTATAGGTTATAGAGAAGGAAATGAAATTTATAAATTAGCAACAGGAACTGCTTATGAAAAAGAAGATAGTACATTTATCAATAAAACAAGTTATATTGAAAATTGCGAAACATCGGCAGTAGGTAGAGCATTAGGTATGGCAGGATTTGGAATTGATACATCAGTAGCAAGTGCAGAAGAAGTACAAAATGCTATTGAAAATCAAAATAAAAATATTACATTAGAAGAAGCACAAGATTATGTATTAACATTTGGAAAGCATAGTGGTAAAAAATTAAGTGAAGTTGATAAATCATATTTAGTATGGCTAAGAGAAAATGGCAAAGATGATTATATCAAAGCATTAGTAAATTTATTAATGCCATTACCAAGTGAAGAAGAACAAGAAGAAATATTAAAATTAACTACTGAGATAAGTAGATTATTAGAAGAAAAAGACATTGATAGAGAAAAATTATATCAACATTATGGAGTATCTAGTAATGGAGAAATGACATTAGAACAATTAAGAGATGCTAAAAAGAAATTGGAGAATAAATAATGAGAAAATGTAAATATAAGAATTATAATAATAGAAAAACTAATGATTGTACTATAAGAATAACAGATTATAATGTTGCTTATGTAATTAATGAAGTCGCAAAAGATAGAAATATAAGTAAAGCAGATTTAATAAAAGAATTAATGTATGATAGTTATGCTAGTTATTTTCATAAAATACCTGAAAGTATAGATAGTATAATTGCAAATATGAATGATAAATTAAGAGCAGGTTGGATTAATAAAGAAGATGAAAATTACATGGAATATATTATAGATAGATTAGAAAAATTAAAAGGTGAAAATAATGAAAATAATTAGTAATAGAAAAGAAAAAATATTTAGAAAAGATTTCAATGATAAGCCAGTTTATAAAATTGGCTTATCAAAGAAAGACATAAATGGTAATTATATCAATGGCTATATGTTATGTAATTTTAAAAAAGGCACAGATATACCAGATAAAAGTTTTATTAATATAAAAAGTGGTTGGATTGATTTTTATTTAAAAGATAAAGAAACAGTGCCATTTATATTTATTAATGATTTTGAATTATTAGATGACAATAAAAAAGAAATAGAAGTATATGAAGTAGAAAGCTTTAAAGCAGAAGATTTGGACACATCTAGTCCTGATTTACCATTTTGGGAGATATTATGATAGGAACTCCAAAAGAATTACTACAATATTTATGGGAATTAGATCAAGATAAGCAATATGAAATAAAAGAATATCGTCAAAAAAGGTCATTAGATGCAAATGCTTATTGTTGGGTATTATGTAAAGAAATAGCAAATAAATTACATATAACAAAAGAAGAAGTATATCGCAAAAATATAAGAGATAGGGGTAAGTTTGAAATAATACCAATAAAGAAAGAAGCAATAGATACATTTATAAATGCTTGGACTAGCAAAGGAATTGGCTGGATATGTGAAATATTTGGTAAAAGTAAATTAGATGGTTATAAAAATATAATTGCTTATTATGGCACATCAGTTTATGATAGTAAAGAAATGAGTATATTTATAGATGGAATAGTGCAAGAAGCAAAACAATTAGGTATTGAAACATTAACACTTGATGAATTAAAAAAAATAGGAATATAGTTATTTTAGAAAGCAAAGGTGAGTAATAATGAATAATGAAATAAAAGATAAGAAACCTAAGTATTTAATTGAAAAATACACTGATAAATATAGAAGTTTATATCAAGCAATAATGATAGATTTAGATTTAGATAAAGAAAGTAATGGAAATGAAAGTAGATTTGTTAGAAGTAAGATTAATCCCAATTTAACAATATTATTAGAAGAAGAATATAGAAACAAAGATATGGAATTGATAGAAAGGAAACAACTTATCAATGATAATTGGTATTTTGAAGAATAGTTTATGGAAGATGAAATAAAAGAAATATTAGAATGTTTAAAAAAAGAAGATAATTATTGGAGCAAACAAGAACATAATTATGCTTTTCCAGATTATTATTCTTTGAATAGAGAAGACTTACATTTATTATTAGATTACATAACTAATTTACAACACCAAATATCATTAATGAAAGAAGATATAAGAGAAGGCAAAGAAATAAATAGTGAATTACAACAAGAAAATCACGAATTAAAAAGCAAATTAGAATGCTATGAAAATGGTGCTTATTATAGTAGTAAAGTTGATGAGTTAGAACAAGAAAATGAAAGATTAAAACAAGAATTAGTAAAAATACCAAGGGCAAAAATGGAATATGATTTAGAATTAGAAGATTACAAATCTCGTTGTGAAAAAGCAATTGAATATATAAAACAAAATTCACAAATGACAGACTTAAATATATATGGAATTGAAGATGTATTATGTTTTAAAGGTAATGCAGATAAATTATTAAACATATTGCAAAATGGAAGTGATGAATAATGAATAAAATAGAAACAGAATTTGACGAGTTGAAACGATATGAAGATATTGAAACATATTATCCACCATTAGAAGATATAAAAGATTTTTTATATGAATTATTTGGAGATAGAGTTGAAAGTCAAAAATATATAGTTAGGGCAAATAGACAAATAGACCAATTAACTAACAATTGGAATGAGTTAGAAGAATGGTTAGAAGAAAGTCAAAAAATATGTAAAGAAAATGATAATAATGTAGCAGTAAACTTTATAAATGTAGTTTTAGACAAAATGAAAGAAATAAAGGAAGGTAACAAATGAAAACATTTAAAACGAGATGGTGGCTTGTACCAATATGTGAAAAATTAACGAACCATAGATATAATAAATTAGTTATGTGGACAAGAGATTTTGAAGATAGGAATTTCAAATATCCAAATAGAAGTGATTTCCATTATAAATGCAAAATATGTGGCTTATTGTTTTTTAATCACCATATTAGCAAAGAAGATTTGGAAAGAATAAAAAGAGAGGCAAAAGATGTATCTAGTAGAGATTAAATTAGGAAATTATAAAATAAGAAGGTATGTTTATAATATGGAAACATTACAAAAACTTATGCTAGATAATCCACAATATGAATACATTAAAATAATTGAAGAAGTAAATTATAATGATGAAGAAGTAACAAGAAAGAGAAAAAGATAATAATGTATAGACTAACAATTAAAACGAAATATAATACTATTGTTTTAGATGTAGAAAATTATAACATACCACAAGTACAGGAAATATTAGAGCAACCATATATAGTACAAGTAGAAATAGAACATTTAGAAAAGCATAAAGTAAGGACATTGAAAAATGAGTAAAAGAAGTCAATGGTGTGATGTATCAAAAGAACTTCGTAAATACATAATAAGTAGAGATAGACAATGTGTTATATGTGGTGTAAAGAAACCATTAACAATGGCACATATATTTTTATCAAGAGCAAAAGGTGGAAAAGGTTGCAAAGAAAATATAGTTGCATTATGTAACAATTGCCATTATTATATATTAGATAATCCAATTGGAAAAAATAATATAGAAAAATCAAAAGAAATTGAAGAATATTGCAAAAAGTATTTAATTAGTAAAGAAAACATAGTATATAATGATGAATTTATAAACAACTTGAAATATCATAAGAACTATGATATAATTAATACGACAATTGAAAAGCAAGAAAACAGATGTGGTAATTGTATTTATTTAATAAAAAAAGAAAATAAAAGAAGTACATTACCAGTTTATTATTGCAAATTAGAAAGAAAAATTAAGGCAAAGAAAGGAGTTATTTGTAAAAATTTTAAAAACAACTGAATGGCTAACCTTCCTTGTCTTATTTTTGGGATTTATTTTAGTTTTTTTCTTTTCCGATAACCAACTTTCCAGACTATGCGAGTTTTTGGTTGTTGTTGGCATAGTCAATTTATTTTGAAAGGAGATATTATGAAATATCAAATAATAAAAAATGCAACTGATGATTACACATTAAAATATAAAGATAAGGAATTTAATTATAAAAGTGATATTGAATTAATGAGTAAATTACAGGAAGCACCAAAAAATGCAAGAATAAAAATGTTGAAAGATTTAGCAAAAGAAGGAATATCACTAAAAGATTTTACAATAGAAAGTAAAAAAGATGGCAAAACATATTTTGATAATACTAACAAAAATGAATTAGAAAACACATATATACAAGATGAAATGCTAGAAGTAATAAATAAAAGTTGTAAAAGTAAATTTAATTTATCATTTACTGAATTATTAATAGATATAGGATTAACAGACCAACAAGAACAAGAAAAATTTAGTAGTGAATTAGGAAGCAGTTTAATGGGAAAATTTCCCAGTAAATAATGATGATGATAAAAAAAGTAAATCATCATCGATGATAATATGTTATGGATATGATAATGATTTGGAGCAAATGTATGCTTTTTATTGTGCTAGATATGAAAATATAAGTTATGATAAATTTTTAAAATTAGGTATAGAAGAATTTAGTATGAAATTAAATAGCATACCAAAAGATGAACCATTATATGAAATAATAAAATCAAGAACTATCAATATTGGTAAAATAAAAGATAAAGAAGAAAGAAAATATTGGAGAGAATTAAAAAGGATAAATAAAATACCTGATATATATAAATCAAACGAAGAAATAGAAAATGAATTAAAAAGTGAATTAAAAAATAATGAAGGAGTATTTAAATAATGAATAATGAAAGTATAATTGAATATATGTCAAATATTAAAATTTTAAGTAAAGAAATTAGTGAATATTACAACGAAGAAGCAGGAGTAAGAAAAATAATACCTACTTCTTATTTGCTATGTAGTGTAGATTATATGGAATTAACAGAGCAAGAATTAGAACAAGCCCAATTTAATATGGTAATAGATAAAGATGTAGAATATAAAACTAAAATGGCAACAAGACCAAAAGTTAAATATGAAATCACAAAAAATGAAGCAGATAAAAATAAATTAATAGATAGTAAAGTAAAAGTTTATTGTGTATGGAATGTTACCAACAGTTTAAGATTAAAAAAGACTTTTAACAATAAAGAAGAAGCATTAGAATTATATGATAAAATTAATCAACCTATTTTAGATAAAATATTAAAATAGGTGTTATATGGAATTTGAAAATGAAATATGGAAAGATATACCAGATTATGAAGGATTATATCAAGCAAGTAATTATGGTAGAATTAAAAGTTTATATAATTATAAAAGAGATGGAACAAATATATTAAAGCCAAGATTAAAAAGAGGATATTATCAATTAGGATTAAGAAAAAACAAACAAAGAAAATGGATAGCATTACATAGATTAATTGCAATAACATTTATACCAAATCCTGACAATTTACCTTGTATTAATCATAAAGATGAAAATAAATTAAATAATTCAATAGATAATTTAGAGTGGTGTACTGTAAGATATAATAATTGTTATGGAACACGATTAAAAAAAGTTGCTAATACAAATAAAACAAAAAGAGCAGTTTTAAAGTTTGATTTAGAAAATAATTTTATTGAAGAATATATCAGTTTAAGTGAAGCAGGAAGAAAAAATAACATTTTACCAAGTAATATAATATCTTGTTGTAATGGGAAATATAAACAAGCAGGTGGATATATTTGGGAATATAAGGGGGTGATAAGCCAATGAGAAATGAATTTGAAAATGTATTTTATTTTCGTAAAATCAATTCCATTGGGGGTTGACTGTGAAAGTATGTTTTATTATCTATCTTGCATATATAAAAATTTTGTAATAATGTATCGTGAAGGAAACGAAGAACAAATAAAAAGATTTGCAAAAAATGTTGAAGTTATTAAATATTTAGATGAATATGGAACAATAAAGTGCAAAAGATTTTTTTGTAATTATGGATTAGATATACCAGTAGAAGCAGAAGAAAAATATCATATTATACATTGTGATTATAGCAAAGTATCATTTAAGCCACTATTATATCCTGGATTTAAATATATCGGTGTAAGTAAACTTGCTTGTGGTAGTTTTAAAGAATTAACAGGAATTGAAGCAGAGTTAATATATAACCCAGTTGTAGTAAAAAAACATAATATACCAAAATTAACTGATAAAATTCATTTAATAAGTGCAACAAGATTAACAGCAGAAAAAGGTGCAGAAAGAATAAATAAACTTGCTTCTATGTTAGATAAAGCAGGAATAGATTATGAGTGGGATATATATACAAATAAGTTTTATAGATGGAATAGTAAAAATATAGTATGGAAACAACCTAAATTAGATTTATCAAAAGAAATAGAAGAAAGTACATATTTGGTGCAATTAAGTGATCACGAAAGTTTTGGTTTATCAGTAGCAGAAAGTTTAATGTTAGGAACACCAGTTATAGTTACTGATATACCTGCATTTAAAGAAATAGGTTGTAAGAACGAAATAAATGCTATTATATGCAGTTTAAATATGGATAATATAAATATATCAATGATACAAAAAGGACTGCCTACATTCAAATATAAGCCACCTAAAAGCGAATGGAGCAAGTATTTAAATAAAGAAGGTAATTATAATCCAGAAGATAAAATAAAAGTAAAAATAATAAAAAGATTATATGATGTGGTAGAAGATAAACATTACAAATATAATGACGAAGTAGAAATGAAAAAATATAGAGTAAGTGAATTGGAATGTAAAGGAATAGTAAAAAGAATATGAAAATAGTAGTTAGTAGTTGTGATAAAAATGAAGATATATTCTATGCATTTTATCATTGTATGGAAAAATATTGGGAAAACCACCCAGAAATAATATATGTAACTGAAATAATAAAAAACCCATATTATAAAACTATTAATGTAAATGAACCAGTAGAATTATGGACTAAAAGAATGCGAAAAGCAATAGAACAAATAAATGATGATAAAATTTTATTAACGGTAGATGATTTATTTATTAGAAAACCAGTAGATAAAAAGAGATTAAAAGAAGCAGAAGATTTAGTAAAAGGTAATGTGGCATTAGTTAATTTAGAAAAATGTTGGTATGAATTAGATAAAGAAGTAGCAAAAGGTTTTAAAATGAGAACAAAAGGTAGCCAATATGAATTAAGTTTAATGTGTGGGATATGGGACAAAGAAAAATTGTTAAAAGTAATTGAAAAAGATACTGATTGTTGGAATATTGAAGAAACACAGGACACCAAAGGATTTGATTATCTTATAAATGGTGGCGATTATATAATTGATTTTGGTTATATTACCTTCAAGCATTGTGGGTTAAAAAAAGGGAAATGGTGTAGAGAAATAATACCTTTTTTTGAAAAAGAAGGAATAACAATGGACTATTCGAAAAGAGGATTTTATGATTAAAGAAAAATGGAAAGATATAAAGAATTACGAAGGTCTGTATCAAATATCTAATTTAGGTAGAGTTAAAAAGATAAATAAAAGCAATATTATTATTTGTAAACCTAGTATAGATACAAGTGGATATAAACAAATAGTATTAACAAAAAATAAAAAAAGAAAATCGTATAAAATCCACCGATTAGTAGCACAAGCATTTATTTCAAACAAAAAAAATTTGCCACAAATAAATCATATCGATGAAAATAAATTAAACAATAATTTTTTAAATTTAGAATGGTGTACTTTACAATATAATTGTAATTATGGTAGTAGGAATTATCGTTGTACTAGGCATAGACAACATAGAGTACAACAATATAATAAACAAAATGATTTAGTAGGGGAATATCCTTCTTTAAAAGATGCTGAAAAAATAACTAAAATAAAATATCAGCTAATATCTAATTGTTGTAGAAATAAACAAAAAAGTGCTGGGGGCTATATATGGAAATATTGTTAAGTATAATTATTCCAGGTTATGAAAGATATGATTATGCAGAGAAATTATTAAAGCAGTTAGACAAACAAATGCAAGACAATGTTGAAGTTATATTAGTTGATGATTGCAGCCCTATACCTTATCAATTTCATTATAAATGGTTAAAGAAAATAAGACTTGAAGAAAATTCAAAAGGTGCTAGTGTTCCTAGAAATAAAGGATTAGATATAGCCCAGGGAGAATACATAAGTTTTATTGATATAGATGATATGATAAGTGATAATTACATAAAAACAATATTAACCAAAACAAAAGAAGAGTGGGATTATTGTTATATAAGTTGGAAATGTAGCACTCATAGTGTAATTATAAAAGATGAGCCACCAAGTTGGAATTGTTGTGTGTGGAATTGTATATATAAAAGAGATTTAATCGGAGATATTAGGTTCAGAAAAGATTTAATTATGGCAGAAGATTATTATTTTAATAAAGAAGTAAGAAAAGGAAAAAGAGAAAACATAACCGATATATTATATTATTATAACCAAGAAAGTGAAAACAGTTTAACCAAAAAAGGAATAACATATAATGA
>JBGVOE010000082.1:0-17588 GCA_045126355.1 Anaeroplasmataceae bacterium
AGGATCCCTTCAAGGGATAAGCCAGAGTGAAAATTGCGGTTGTCAGCCGCTATTGATGACCCTTGAGGGTCGTCGAAAGGTAAAAGCCCTTATAGGGTAGCGTAAAAACCGCGCGTTTTACGTGCGGATTGTTATTTTAAAAAAAATGACGTTATGATTTATTTGTTAAATTTACTAATTATTTTATGTTAATAGAAAAAATTGAAAAGTAATAGAAAGTTTTAAGTTAACTTTTATTAAGAATGTAACGAATAAGAGTTTAAAGATACTAAATAAAATATTTTACGATACAAAAATGTTATTTTACGTTATTAATCTTTTATTATACATAACTTATATGCTAATATAAAATTGGTAGGTGATATATGTGAAAATCAAGTTAGTTTGTGATGAAAGTAAATATACTACTATAAAAGAAAAACTCATTTCATCTGGTTATGAAGTTTGCGATGAAGATGCTGAATGGATTTTAAAAGAAATTGATATTAAAGATGATGAGATAAAAATTAAAATATCAGATGGATATAAAATTCTTAAACTTGATGATATTGTAGCCGTTGAAAGTTTTGATCATACAATATATATTTACGATTTTGATGGTGAATATAAGGTTCGAAAACCTTTAAAAGAGATTGAATATGAACTTTCCTCAAATTTTATTCGAATTAGTAAAAGTGTAATTATAAATAAGAAGAAAATTAATCATATATCAACATTCACAGGACAAAAATTTAGGGTAATGATGATTAATCATAAAAAGTTTATTGTTACAAAATCGTATTATCATAATTTTATAAAAGAAATGGAATTATAAGGAGGTATTTTATGATAAGTGTTTTCTATGATATAGGTAAAAATGTTCTTTTATTAGGAATAATATTTATATTTGTTTATTGTATTTATACCATTTTATATAATATTTATTTGTCACAAAGATTAAAGAATAAAATTAAAAAAATAAGATTATTTGAACCAATTAGAATAGTTCATTTTTTAGTTATTCCATTAATATTCTTATCAACTGTTTCTTTTTCAATTTCATTGATAATTGAAAATTTTAATGAAAAAGAAAAATTAAACTTTTTACAGTCATTAAATCCAGTAGTAGAAAATGTTGAAATGAATAAGATTTTTTCAACTATTGATATGAAAGAAGTGAAAATGCAGATTGATATCGAAGATGATCATGTCTTACTTAATAATGAAATTATACCAACTGAAGTTAGCATTTTGTTAAATGGAAAAAGATATAATAAAAAAATTACAGGTTATGAAGTTGCCGGTGATTTCGTTGAGGATAATGGAGAGGCGTCATATGATTATAATATTAATTGCACTTTTAATTTTAATGAACAAGATTTAAATATTGGAGATTATAATGTTCAATTTTTATCGCTAACAATGTATTATCCAAGTAATAATTCTTTTAAAATATTTGATCTTTCTGTAAAACAACTTTCCTTCAAGGTTTTATCAACAGCTTATTATAAATTAGATTTTAAATTTGGTGATAAAGTTTTAGAAACATATTCTTTACATAAAGAAATGCTATTTTCTGATTTTGTTACTAGTTATGAAAACTATTATTTAATGAACTATTTAGATCAATTAGTAATAAATGAAATTCAAAATTTTAATTATCAATATCCTGGATTATTACTAGAATTTAAAAATGCATGGGAAGCTAAAATTATAGATGAAAATCATATGGTAGCATATCCAGTTTTAAGTGGATTAGGAGAAATAGAAAAGTCTATTCTGTTTGGCTTTAATGATGATACTAATCCATATAGAGATAATGATTTAAAAATTGGTATAGATGAATTATTAATACTATATTGTGGATATAATGAAAAGTATCTTAAAAGATCTCCTAAAATATTGGAATATGATTCTGAGTACATTGAATGTGGGCAAAATTCTATTATTGGTAAAAAGCCTGGTATTACTAAGATAAAAGTGAAAGTTGATTTAGGTTTTACTGCATTTACTAAGGAAGTAGAAATAGAAGTTATACAGTATAAAAAATATTTATTAGTAAATAATGAATATAAATTTTTAAAATATGATTTTGAAAGTAAAGAAATAGAATTACAATATAATGACTATTTCGATTCTTTGATAAATATAGTGCAAGAATATCGATATTTAACTGGTAATAGCATTAAACTTGAAGACTACTTTTTAGTGAATTCTACAATTGATAAATATAAAGTTGTTGTTCCAGTTTACTCTACTAGTTATGATAAAGATATATTTAGAATAAATAACGAAGGATACGATTCGCTTACAAATACCCTTTATTTAAGTGAAGATGAACAAATCGATGTTGAAATCAACAAAGAGGAAATGACAAAAGCAGAACAAATTTTTTACTGTAAAAATTTATCTATGTTAGGAATACATAAAGTTTTAGGTGATACACCCAATAATTATGAAATTATAATTTATTATAGAGTTGGAGAAACATTATATACCGTTATGAAAAAAGTTAATGTTGTAGTTTCAACTAGTTAATATATGATATATAGAAAACTAAACTCTTTTAGATTTTAATAGACTATTTTAAAACATTGCAAAGATGTAATTTGCAGTGTTTTTTCTTATTTAGCGAAGTTTGAAAGACTACTTATTAAATTTCATTTGATACTATGTAATTTTTATTTTATAATAAAGAAGAATTTGATTATAAAGTGGTGATTAAATTATGAATTGGGTTACAATATGGGGCAATGCACAATCAACTGTTTTACCTCATCCAGCATATTATGCAAAAGATATAACATTAAGATATCCTATTTTTATTCCATTTGATGGTAATAAAGTTAGAATTACATTAGATAATTTTTGCTGTGGAGAAGATGTTTATATTAATAGAGTAGCGATTGCTAAAGGTAGTAAAAAAGGAGAATTATTATCAGATATAACATATTTAAAATTTAATGGTTCTTTAGATGTTACTATTAAAGCACACGGTAATGTAAAATCTGATGAAATAGAATATCGTGTTTTAAGTGATGAGTTTTTAGTTGTTTCTATTTATTTGTCTGAATTTACGAATTTGACTAGTGGAGTAGATATAATTGGGCCATTATCTACAGGCTACTTTGCTTATGGTAATCAATTAGAAAACAAAATATTTGATATTAACACATCTAAGAAAACTAGTTGGGTATATTTTTTAAGTAATATTGATATTTATACAAGTGATGATAATGAAGCAATCATTTGTTATGGAGACTCTATTACTAGTCAAGATTGGCCAGATTATATGTTACTTGCTTTAAGAGAAAAAAATATTAAAAATATTAGTGTTATTCGTAAAGCTGTATCAGGAACAAGAATTCTTCGTCAATATAGTTGTATAACATATCAATCATACGGACTTTGTGGAAAGAACCGTTTTGTTCATGAAGTTGGAAGTGTATGTGGCGCTAAAAAGATTATTATTCAACATGGTATAAACGATATAATCCATCCTGTTGGAGAAGATGTTAATGTCTTTAGACCAATGAGTGATTTACCTCGTGTTGATGAATTAATTGATGGGATTAAGTATTATTTAGATGAAGCAAAAAAACTAGGACTAAAGCCATTTATTGGAACGTTATTACCTATATATGGATGGAGAACATTTGCTAGCTTTAGAGAAGTTATAAAGAATGAATTTAATGATTGGATTTTATCTAATCCTAATGTAGTTGACTTTAATTTTGCTGTTGGTGATTATATAGATGGAGCATATCATTTTAAGGCAGGATGTGACTCAGGCGATCATCTTCATCCATCAAAATATGCCTATGAATTAATGGGTAAACTTGCCTCAAATATAGTAGGAAAATAAAAGTTAGATTTAATTTCTAACTTTCTTTTTTAAAGGGACTGAAGGTGACTATAATGGAAAAAACAAGACTGATGTTGTTAGAACATTACCATAAATATCCTAAATTACAAATACAAGATATTTTTAAATTTATATATCAAAGTTCTTTTGGTTGTGAACATTTAGTAACTGATTTAGTGGGTGCTACTGAGTATATTAAGAAAGAATATGAATTAATTGATAAAGAAGATGAACCTTATATTGATGCTTTAGATGGAGAATATTCTAGAGTGTCTCTATCTTATTTACATAAAGGATTAAGAATTGATACTTTTGCTAAAATATTTGTTTTATCTAGTAAAAAAGAAATTGATGGATTATCAAATTTATTACATAAAATTGAAGTAGCCCTTAAGTTAGTTGATGAAGGATTATTACCATTTGATAAAGAGGAATTTAATAAGTGTTTATTAAAATGGAAAGAAATGGACTATCCTGCAATTCATCATTCAAATATATTTAGAGAAAATTATAAACCAGCATATCGTGTTATTTCTAATAAATATATTCCATTTTTAAATCTATTAATTGAAATAGATAAAAGAATGGAAAATGAGAAAGTAGTTCTTTGTATTGAAGGAGGAAGCGCGAGCGGTAAATCAACATTAGGTGATATGTTATCAAGTATTTATGATTTAACGCTTTTACATATGGATGATTTCTTTCTTCAACCACATCAAAGAAGCCAAGAGCGTTTAAATGAAATTGGTGGTAATATTGACTACGAACGTTTCTTAAATGAAGTTTTAATTCATTTAAAAAATGGTGAAGAAATTAACTACCGCAGGTTTGATTGTTCTAAAGTGATGATTTGTGAAGGTATTAGTATTAAACCGAAAAGACTAACAATAATTGAAGGAGCATACTCAATGCATCCATTATTTGATGAGTATTATGATTTAAAAGTATTTTTAGATATTTCATCAAAATTACAAAAAGAGCGAATTTTAAAACGTAATTCTTTAGAATTTGCAAATAGATTTTTTAACGAATGGATACCGCTTGAAAATTTTTATTTTTCAAAAACAAATGTTAAAGGTAGAAGCGATTTAATTATTAAAATTGATTAATGGAAGGAGTATTCTTATGGGACGTGATTTATGTATTAAAACCGATGATGGTGTATTAAATATTAGAGTTGGAGCCATCATTATGAAAGATGATAAATTTTTAATGGTTGAAAACGATGAATTTCCGCACATGTACTCTGTCGGTGGAAGAATTAAATTTGGTGAAACTGCCGAAGAAGCTGTAGTTAGAGAAGTTTATGAAGAAACTGGTGTGAAGATGGAAGTAGATAGATTAGGTTTTATTCATGAAAATTTCTTTCCAGGTGATTCACTTTTAAAGAAAGGTAGTATTGTTCATGAGATTTCTTTCTTTTTCTATATGAAGGTTCCTAGTGATTTTGAACCAGTTAAAAGCAGTTATACTGAAGGAGAGCGTATAGAAAATTTAGTATGGATTAAAGCTAATCATCCTAAAAAATATTATCCTGAGTTTTTTAAAACTGAACTTTATAATCCAACAAAAGAAGTTAAACATTTTGTAACTCGTAATTTGTAGGAGAAAAATAGTTTAAAAAAATAAATAAGATTAACATAATGAATTTACTATTTAGGTGAATTCATTTTTTTATTTTTATATGTCAAAAAACGACAAATTTGTATTGACAATTACATTATAATTGGGCTGTATTTAGAAATACAAATAAAATTATGTGGAGGGGATTAAATGAAAAAAATTGTTTTATTTTTAGTTGTATTATTTTTTGGATTAGGAATTAGTGCTTGTGATAAGGAAGATGATGATGGTAATGGTGGTTATGATTATGATAAGATACCAGATACAATGGAATCTAGTACATATGAAATTGCCTTTGTTACTGATATCGGTCAATTAAAGGACAAATCTTTCAATCAAGGAACATGGGAAGGATTAAAACGATATGCTTATGAAAATAATAAATCTTATAAGTATTATCAACCTGCAGGAGGAGATGCATCTACTACAGACGACAGATACAATGCGATGAAAGCCGCTATTAATGGTGGAGCTAAAATTGTTGTTTGTGCAGGGTTTATGCAAGGGGATGCATTAAAGAAAATTGCACCTGAAAATCCAAATGTAAAGTTTGTGTTTATTGATGGATGGAATATGGGAATGGAAAACTTAGTAGCTATTATTTTCCAAGAAGAACAAGCTGGTTATTTAGCTGGATATGGTGCAGTTATGGATGGATATCGTAAATTAGGATTTGCTGGTGGCGGTGGTGGAGAAAACCCTGCTTGTGAAAGATTTGGTTATGGTTACATTCAAGGTGCTAATGATGCTGCTAAAGAATTAGGTGTTAAAGTTGATATGAAATACAGTTGGTTATATGGCGCATCATTTTCAGCATCAACTGAATTACAAACAATGTTAGAAGGTTGGTATACAACTGGAACTGAAGTAGTATTTGCTTGTGGTGGGTCTATGTGTACAAGTGCATTTGCTGCTGCTAGTGCAAATAACGGAAAAGTAATTGGAGTAGATGTAGATCAAGCAGCTGAAAGTCCTACTGTTATTACTTCTGCAATGAAGGGTTTAAGAGAAGGAACAATGTTTGCTTTAGCTAAATTTTTCGATAATAAATGGAGTGAAGTTGCAGATAAAAATGTTAATTTAGGAGCGATGGATAATGCCATTGGACTTCCTACAGAAGAAGGCTCTTGGCGCTTTAAAACTTGGACTATTGAATCATATAATAAATTATTTGATTCTTTAAAAAATGGTACTGTAAAAGTTGATGCAGATGTTACTGGTCACGAAGAAAAAACATACTCAAATGTAAATTTAACATGGGTTAAATAATTTGTTTACTATAAAAGTCTAATCACATGTTGTGGTTAGATTTTTTTCTAAATTTTAAAAAAAGTATAGGGTGGTGTTAAGATGGATAATTACATGATTGAGATGATTGATATTTGTAAAAGTTTTGGTAATTTAAAGGCCAATGATAATATCACTTTAAAACTAAAAAAGGGCGAAATTCACGCATTATTAGGCGAAAATGGTGCTGGAAAATCTACTTTGATGAGTATTTTATTCGGTCTATATCAAGCTGATAGTGGCGTGATTAAAATAGATGGAGAAGTTGTTGATATTAAGGGTCCTAAGGATGCTAATAAATATAAGATAGGAATGGTTCATCAACACTTTAAATTAGTTGAAGTATTTACTGTTTTAGAAAATATTATTTTAGGTGTAGAAACTACAAAATGGGGATTTATTCAAAAAACGGAAGCAAAAGAAAAAATAAAAAAATTATCTATTGAATATGGTCTTTGCGTTGATTTAGATGCTTTGGTTGAAAACATTACAGTCGGTATGCAACAAAGAGTAGAAATATTAAAAATGTTATACCGTGATAATGATATTTTAATTTTTGATGAACCAACTGCGGTTTTAACTCCTCAAGAAATTACCGATTTGTTAAAGATAATGAGAAATTTAGCTAATAGTGGTAAGACAATTTTATTTATAACGCATAAGATAAATGAAATATTAGAAGTTGCTGATAGATGTACTGTCTTAAGAAAAGGTAAATATATAGGTACTGTTAATGTTAGAAATACTACAAAATCAAAGTTAAGTGAAATGATGGTTGGACGAGAAGTTGATTTTACATTAACTAAGGATATATCAAAACCTAATAGTGTTGTTTTAGAAGTTAAGAACTTAGTAGTTCCATCTAATAAAAAAGGGAAAAATATTGTCAATGATGTTTCTTTTAAAGTTAGGCGTGGAGAGGTTGTTTGTATTGCTGGGATTGACGGGAATGGGCAAAGTGAATTAGCACACTGTATTACTGGATTAAAAAAACAAAAGAGTGGTTCGATATTCTTTTGTGATTTAGATATTTCAAATGCATCTATTAAATTTCGAAATTCAGTAGGTATTTCACATATTCCTGAAGATAGACATAAATATGGATTAGTTTTAGATTTTACTTTGGAAGATAATTTAGTTTTAAAAAGAATCGATAACCTTAGATTTCATAATTATGGATTTATTAAAAGAAATGAAGTTAGAAAATATTCTATGGAATTAATTGATAAATTTGATATTAGAAGTGCGTTAGGTTCAACTGGTTTAACAAGAGATATGTCTGGTGGTAATCAACAAAAGGCGATAATCGCTAGAGAAATAGATACAGAACCTGAACTATTAGTAGCAGTTCAACCAACAAGAGGATTAGATGTTGGAGCTATTGAATTTATTCATAAACAAATTTTAGCTGAACGTGATTTAGGTAAAGCTATACTTTTAATTTCTTTAGAATTAGAAGAAGTGATGAATTTAAGCGACCGTATATTAGTTATCTTTGAAGGTGAAATAGTATGTGAATTAGATCCTAAAAAAACAACTTATAATGAGTTAGGGCTTTATATGTCAGGTTCACAAAGAAATAATAAAGGATGTGAATAGTGTGAGTGGCTGGTTATGGTTTTTAATTCAATTTATCGTTATAACTGGTTTTGTTGTTTATCTTTTTATAGCAACAAAAAAAGCTAAAAAATTAGATAAGATGACATGGTTTATGAAACTATGGAAGAAAGATAGTGTTAAATCGATAGCTTCATCACTGTTATCTATTATTTTAGGTTTACTTATTGGTTGTGTTATTTTAATTGTACTGGCTCTAGTAAAAGTAAAAGGAACAACTTTATCATTTTCTTCCGCAATCGACGGGATACAATTAATTTTTTCTGGAGTATTTAATTTAGGAAGAAATACTGATACTGGATCATTGATATTTGGATATAATAGTGTGAACTTAGGCGATATGCTATTTAGAGCAACACCTTTAATATTAACTGGATTAAGTGTTGCGGTTGCATTTAAAACAGGACTATTTAATATAGGTGCACCTGGTCAATATTTAATGGGTGCAGCTACTACATTAATTTTGGCATTAGTCATTCCTACAACTGTGATTCCTCCGTTTATTGTTTGGACGATTGCGTTTTTAGGTGGAATATTAGCCGGTGCCTTATGGGGAGCTATTTCTGGACTTTTTAAAGCACTCTTAAATGTAAATGAAGTAATAACTTGTATTATGACAAACTGGATTGCCGCAAATATTGTTACAATGTTATTTGATAAACACACTGGACCATTTAATTTTTTATTAGATCCAAGTGGAACAAAAAATTCTGCCTACGTTTATCAAACTACTCATAATAATGTTTTTACTTCAAAGTTAGGTTTAGATTTAATCTTTGAAGGTTCACAAGTAAATGGTGGAATTTTGATAGCTATTTTTATAGCTATTGTAGTATCAGTTTTGATAAACAAGACCACTTTTGGTTTTAAACTAAAAGCTTGTGGTAGTAATAAACATGCTGCAAGGTATGCAGGTATTAATGAAAAGTTTTATATAACTATGTCAATGGCTATCGCAGGAGGACTTGCTGGAGCTGGTGCTGCATTATATTATTTATCTGGAAATACGGAGTTTGCATGGAATACTTATCAAAGTCTACCTGCAGCTGGTTTTAATGGAATACCTGTTGCACTATTAGCGTTTAATAATCCAATAGGGGTTATATTCTCAGCATCATTTGTTTCACTATTAGATGTTAATGGGATGCAACTTAAATATATGACTCCTTATAATGAATATATTACAAGTATTGTTACAGCTATAATTGTTTATTTTAGTGCTTTTAGTTTGATATTTAAAGAAATGTTAAGTAAACCAATTGGATTAAATTTTTATAATAAGAAAACAAAAAAATATAAAATAAGTGAGGAGGCAAAATAATGGTATATTTTATTCAACAAACCTTAGTTTTTGCTATTCCACTTATGATTGTAGCTTTAGCTGGTGTATTTGCTGAAAGAAGTGGTATTATTAATATCGCTTTAGAAGGTATAATGGTTTTTGGTGCTTTTATTGGAGTTTTATTTGTTAGGATTTTTATTTCAGCTGGTTTTCCTGTTGAAAGCGGACAATTAATGTTAATACTAGTAATACTAATAACTATGATTTTTGGTGGATTATTCTCCTTACTTTTAGCATATGCCTCAATTAATCTAAAAGCGGATCAAACAATTGGTGGGACAGCACTAAATCTTTTAGCTCCTGCTTTAGTATTGTTTTTGATTATTTTAATTTCACAACAAAATGTTTTAAATATCGACTCTAAATATTCAAGCGCTGATTATTTCATGTTATTTCAAGAAGATTTTGGATTAGGAACAAAAACTGAAAATCCATTAGGAGTAATAGGTAATATATTATTTAATAAAGTTTATTTAACAACAATCTACTCAATAATATTATTTATTTCGCTATCAATTATTTTATATAAGACTAAATTTGGTTTACGCTTGCGTTCTTGTGGAGAACATCCACAAGCTTCTGATAGTGCGGGAATTAATGTGTATAAAATGCGTTATATTGGAACGATAATTTCTGGTAGTTTAGCCGCTTTTGGTGGTTTTATATATGCCTTAACTGCCGCAGGATGTACATCAAATGGTGATGTTGCAGGACTTGGATTTTTAGCTCTCGCGGTCATGATCTTTGGTAACTGGAAACCGTTGTCGATAGTATTTGCTGCGTTACTCTTTGGTGCTTTAAAATGTATTTCAGTTGGTTATGCCTATATTGATTTTAATAATGATGGAATATATTTTTTAACTAAATTAGGAATAAGTTCTCACTTTTATAGAATACTACCATATTTAATTACTTTAGTAGTTTTAGCTTTTACATCTAAAAAATCAAGGGCTCCAAAAGCAGAAGGTGTGCCTTATGATAAAGGTAAAAGATGATAATAATTTATATATAAAAAACAAATACCAGTTCATTTTTATCTGAATTGGTATTTTAATCTTTATGTTGTTTTTATTAAATAATGCAAATTAAATGACAAAATATATAAATAATGTTATACTTTTTAAAAAGTATATGAATTTATGGATATATATATATTAGGTTATATTTAAAATAACAATATATTAATAATGTCCTACAATAAAAATTAGTAGTATTTTAGGAGGTGTTTTTATGGATTTAGAAATTGTTTTAGGTTTACTATTTCCGTTTTTAGGAACATTAATTGGAGCGTCATTAGTATTTTTCTTAAAGGATAAATTAAATGATAAACTTCAAAAGATTTTATTAGGTTTTGCTAGTGGTGTAATGATTGCTGCTAGTGTTTGGTCATTAATTATGCCATCTATCGAGATGAGTGAAGATTTATCTTTACCATGGTTACCAGCAGCGATTGGATTTTTATTAGGGGTAGGATTTTTACTAGTTTTAGACACAGTGATTCCTCACTTACATCTTAATTCTAATGAAGTAGAAGGTATTGTTGGTAAGAAATCGCTAAAAAAATCAACAATGTTAGTATTAGCTGTTACACTTCATAACATTCCAGAAGGGATGGCAGTTGGAGTTGTTTTAGCCGGTGCTTATTATGGTAATACAATGTTATCTATGAGTGCGGCATTAGCTTTATCGTTTGGTATTGCACTGCAAAATTTACCAGAGGGTGCAATTATCTCTATGCCACTTATTGGTGAGGGATATAGTAAACCTAAAGCCTTCTTATTAGGCGGAATGAGTGGTATTGTTGAACCGATTGCGGCTATTATTACTATCTTATTAATTGGTGTTATTCAACCAGTATTACCATATTTATTATCATTTGCTGCCGGTGCAATGATCTACGTAGTTGTTGAAGAGTTAATTCCTGAGGCTCAAGAAGGTAAACATTCAAATTTAGCTACAATTGCCTTATCATTAGGCTTTGTTTTAATGATGATTTTAGATATTGCATTAGGGTAAGGTATTTATAGTATGTTTAGTTTTATCTTAGCTGTTATTTATGTTTGTTTTATTAGTTTAGGACTTCCTGATTCCCTACTTGGTTCAGCTTGGCCTACTATTTATAAGGATTTAGATGTCCCTTTTTCCTTTGCAGGAATTATTTCTGCACTTATCTGTATGTGTACAATTATATCTAGTTTATTAAGTGATAAATTAACTAAGAAATTTTCATCAGGTACTGTTACTTGTGTTAGTATTTTATTAACTGCAACTGCTTTAATTGGTTTTTCAATTAGTACAGAATTTTGGATGTTGATTTTATTTGCAATTCCTTATGGGTTTGGTGCTGGTGGAGTAGATGCTGCACTTAATAATTATGTAGCTTTAAATTATGAGAGTAAACATATGAGCTGGTTACATGCGATGTGGGGCGTTGGAGCTACTATTAGTCCCTATATTATGGGGTATGCCCTTACGAATGGTGCTGGATGGAATCAAGGATATTTAATTGTTTCTATTATTCAATTTACTATTTGTTTATTTGTCTTTTTCACTCTTCCTAAATGGAAAGGAAATAAAAAAGAAGAAGAAAAAAATGAAACAAAGAAAAGTTTAAAATTAATTGAAGTAATGAAAATTCCTGGAGCAATTAGTTCTGTAATTATGTTTTTTGCCTATTGTGCGTTAGAACAAAGTGCGATGTTATGGGCTAGTAGTTACTTAGTACAAAATAATAATATTAAAGAAGAAGTAGCTGCCATATTAGCTAGTATGTTTGCGATTGGAATTACTTTAGGTAGATTTATCAATGGTTTTTTAACACTAAAATTAAGTGATAAGAAGTTAATTAAACTAGGATTATCGATTATAGTAATTGGAGTAGTTTTGATGTTTATTCCGTTAAATTTAATAACGATAATTGGGTTTATTTTAATCGGCCTAGGATGTGCGCCAATATACCCTAGTATTATTCGCCTAACACCAGAATTGTTTGGAGAAGAAAATTCACAAGCAATGATTGGGGTTCAAATGGCTTGTGCTTATTTAGGTGTTTTATTAATGCCTCCGTTATTTGGAGTTTTAGCAGATAATTTTACAATTTCCTTACTTCCAATTTATTTATTAATAATCTTAATATTGATGATTGTTATGAACTTTATTACAAATAAAAAAGCTGTTAAATAGTATTTTATTATAGAATACTTATTGACAGCTTTTCTTTTTCTATTTATTAATTTGTATAGTTATCAAAGTAACCTTGGATAAGGATAATTGGAGTTCCTTTATCTCCAGAACCACTTGTTAAGTCGCATAATGAACCGATTAGGTCTGTTAATTGTCTTGGAGTTGTTCCTTGAGAAGCCATGTTACCAACTAAGTTTTCATTTTTAGCTTTAATACTAGCGCTGATTGCAGCTTTTAATTCTTCACCGCTTAAGTCTTTGAAATCATTATCAGCTAAGTATTTTAATTTAATTTCATTTGGTGTTCCGATTAAACCATCTGTATATGCTGGAGATACTACTGGGTCAGCAAGTTCCCAAATTTTTCCTTGAGGATCTTTGAATGCTCCATCACCATATACCATTACTTCAATTAATACACCACAACGTTTTAATACTTCATCTTGAATAGCTAATACTAAATCTTTACAATCATTAGGGAATAATTTAACTTTTTCTTCAGTTGCTTTATTTGATCCTAATAAACCGTATTTACTATTAAAACCACTGCCATTGATTGATTCAGTTAAGATATCATCTAAACCACATACAATACTTGCTCCATTAGCTTTTAAGATACGTTTAGTTCTTGCACGTGTATGAATATCGCAACATAAAACTTTATCTGTGTAGTTTAAGATTGCTTTTGCTTGGTTAGCAAATACAATTTCAACTTCAGCTCCAGCTTGACGAATAATTTCAGAATAATATTCAATATAATCTACACCTGTAAATTCATGAACTTTATAACCGAATATTTCACGGTATTTTTCTAATGATAAAATATCGCTATATGGATTAACGCCAGCTTCATCTAAATCATCATATGAAAGTAATGCATTACCTACTTCATCAGATGGATAACTTAACATTAATACAACTTTTTTACAAGCCATCGCGATTGCTCTTAATAAAATTGAGAATCTGTTTCTTGATAAAATTGGGAAAATAACACCAATTGTTTCATCGCCTAATTTATTTTTAATATCAACTGCGATGTCAGTGATTTTAGCATAATTTCCTTGTGCACGAGCTACAATAGATTCTGTTAATGCAATTACATCTCGATTTCTTAAAGTAAAATTTTCACTTTCTGCAGCTTCTAATACGCTGTCAACAGCAATTTTAACTAAATCGTCGCCTTCTCTAATAATTGGGCATCTAATTCCTCTAGAAATTGTTCCTACTTTTCTTTCCATTTATGATTCCTTCTTTCAACATTTAATATTATACATTTATCTTGTTTTTTCTACAATTATTTTTTTTATTAAATTAAGAAAAATTTGTGAAGTTTGTTTTATTATAGTATAATTTATTAAAAGATAGATTTTTAGAAATAGAAAGTGAGGTGCAGTCGGAAATTTATTTTCCGTTAATAAATATGAAGAAAATAACTTTAGTATCTTTAATGTCGCTAGTATTTTTATCACTTTGTTCAGGATTTGAGGTATTAGCTAGAAATTATTTCTTTGAAAGCCCTTGGATTCCACTAGTTATAGGAGTTGTTATTTTAATTTTTAGTGGTATATTAAGTGCCAATGCTAAGAAAAATATTGTTTTAAATAGCATTTGTTTTTTAGCTAATGCTGTTGCCTTAGGATTTTGTATACATGCATGGTATATGTTTAGATGTTATGAAAATTCAATAGGAGTAATGCTTTTAGTATCACTTGCTTGTGTAGTTTATTTACTGATTTTCTATCTTTCTTTATATATTCCATTTCTTGAAAAACATATAAATGTCTATATTTGGATATACTTAGCTCTTAGTTTAGTTGGATATTTAATAGTTATGTTTAATACAGAGACAACTTATGTATCAACATTTGGTTATTATATGATTATTGAAATTGCCTTTATACTCGCAATGTGTAATCATCAATTAACAGCAAAACATTTATTTAGAGATATTGTTTTATCAACTTATAGTGTTTTGATTGTAGCAATAATTATTGCCTTAATTATGTTAGGTGCTGATTCATTAGATGGTTTAGACGGTATTGGTGGCGATATTGGTCCAGAAGGTGGAGGAATTAAATCACCAAGGAAACAAAGAGTATCTACACTTCCAATCGATAATGGTTTTTAAAATGAGGAATAATGATGGAAAAATGTCTGATTGATAAATTTATAAATGATTTATATCTCTTTGTAGAAGACGATTATCTTAGTTCAGTTCATAATTTTAACCGTGATTTAAAGTATAGTGTTAAAGAGTTAGATGAACATTACAATAGTGGTTACCGTGATTTATTTGATGCATATTACAAAGATTTTATATTACTTAAAGAGCTTGGAAATTATGAAAATATAACAATTTGTTATGATTTAGATAAAGATGATTATTTCTTTGAAGTGGATATCCATCAAATGGTTGGAGCGGAAGAAAGAAGAAATAATAGAATAAAAGAAATAGATGAAATATTAGATGAAGAATTAAAACTTTTAGAAGAAGGTAAGCTTGATGAAGTTAGACCTTTTACAAAATGGTTTTTTGACGAAAAATAAAACGGGATTTTTAATGTCCCGTTATTTTTTTGCGATTTCTTTAATGATATTTACAACAATTTCCATTTCTTCTAAACAAGCAAATTCATATGGTCCATGACAGTTATATCCACCAGTACCTAGGTTAGGAGTATTAAGTCCCATTAATGTTAATTTAGCACCATCAGTTCCACCTCTAATAGGAGAAGTTATAGTATTAATTCCTAATCTTTCCATAGCTTTTGTAGCTGCAATAACACTTCTTGGATCTTTTTTAATATATTCTGCCATATTTTTATAACTATCTTTTATTTGTAATTCGACAGTATTTGCACCATATTTTTGATTTAATTTTTCTGCAATATTAATGAAGTCTTGTTTTTGTTTTTCTAGTTTTGCTAAATCATGATTTCTTAGAATATAATCCATTGTAGCAGTTGTTACACAACCACTCATTTCACATAAATGATTAAATCCTTCATATCCTTCTGTATACATTGGTTTTGCAAATTCATCTAACATCATTTCAAATTCACAAGCAATACTAACTGCATTAATCATTTGTCCTTTTGCGCTTCCTGGATGTATATCTAATCCATTTACCTTAACAATAGCGCTAGCGGCATTAAAGTTTTCATAATTAATTTCATTATATGCTCCACCATCAATTGTATAAGCATAGTCAGCACCAAATTCATTAACATTAAATGAATCAATTCCGCCACCGATTTCTTCATCAGGTGTAAATGCTACTTTAATAGTTTTATGTGGGATATCGTTTTTAACAAAATATTCTAACATTTCCATAATAATAGCAACACCTGCCTTATCGTCAGCTCCTAAGACAGTAGTACCATCGGTAGTAATTAAAGTTTTTCCAATTAAATCATTCATAAATGGAAACTGTGAAGGTGATAGTTTAATATTGTTTTTAAGTTCGATTGTAGACCCATCATAATTATATACTACATTTGGATTTACATTTGTCCCACTAAAACCAGGAATTGTATCTAAGTGAGCAATAAATCCTACTACCTCATTTGACTCACAATTTGAAGGAAGTGTAGCTGTAAGGATACAATGTTCGCTTAATTTAATATCTATTAATCCTAATTCTTGTAATTCCTTTTCTAATAGGCGAGCTAAATCAAATTGTTTTAAAGTTGAAGGAGTAGTAGTTTGATCTTCACTACTCATAGTATCTATTTTTACATAATTAATAAATCTTTCTAATAACATAAGTAAAACCTCATTTCTTTTTTATATTATACAATTATTTTACCATTTGAACATTAAATTATCTTGTTTTTTTACGTCTTACGAAATTGTATATTTCATATTTTTTCGTTATATAACTTTGTTATATATTGTCAAAAATAATTGCTTTATATAATATAAACTGGTATAATAAAGATGCCTACTAGTAGAGGATATTTGGGTGAACTATCACATCTGGATATTGGTAGTACAAATTTAATAGGCTACCCCAAGTGGCTGTTGGGATGTTATTCGTGATATGTGTTCGAGCGTTGCTGATTAGAGTTCTATAGAACTATTTTTAGCGCCTTACATATCACGTTTTTTATTTTCTGCTTAAAGGAGGTGAGAGAAAGTGAAAGAATTTAGAACTATGAAGTATCATTTTAAAGCGAGTATCGAGGAGAGGAAATTACTTAAATTTTTATGTAGAATTAGTAAAAATGTTTATAATTGTGCATTATACGAATTAAGAAGACAGTATTTTAAGGATAAAGCTATATGTTCTTATTTTGAATTAAATAAACTAATATCAGTTAATTCAAATTATCATATTTTAAATACATATCAATCTATTTGTACTATAAGAGTGGCTCATTCAGCTATGGAAAAATATGTAAGATATCATAATAGTGATGGTACGTTAAATGAATTAGGATATAAATTCAGTAATGAAAATGATTGTGCTTCTTTTCCTAGATATAAAAAGAAAAAAGGATTAATGCCACTTATAACTGATCAAATAAGACCGATTTATAAAGATGGAAAAAAATGTATTAAATTACCTTTGTCTAATTTAACTAGAACAAGTAAAGTATTTAACCAAATATTTGAAGACGAATTAATAGATACATTCGTTAAGGAATCAGAATTAAAGGAATCATTTAATATATTCTTTAAAATACCAAAA
>JBGVOE010000083.1:0-20090 GCA_045126355.1 Anaeroplasmataceae bacterium
CTTTACAATGCACTAATGCACTGATTATATTAAAACACATTTTAGTGAAAAAGTCAATAAAAAAAAACATAAATTATATTAAAAATATAAAATCTGTTTAGAATTTTAATTTATATAAATATTTCGAGGCAAACTTGGGTATCTAAGGCTTTTTATTTTTATAAAAAACACACAGAAAACGCTTACTTGATAAAATAGCGTTTATTTTGATTTATAGTTTTGATATAATGAAACATAAGTTTTAAACATAGAAGGGATGATATAAAAATGATTAGTAAAGAAGTTGCAACAAAAGTTTTAAACGCATGTTTAGCTACAGGTGCTGACTTTGCTGAAATCTTTTACGAAGTTAAGAAAACAAATGTTATCGTAATGGTTAGTAAAATGATTAAAAACTCTGACACTTCAGTTATTACTGGTGTTGGTATTCGTATTTTAAAAGATTTACAAGAAGTGTATGGTTACACAAATGAAGTAAATGAAGAAAGTTTAATGGAATTAGCTACTAATTTAGCTTCAAGTTATAATGGTGAGGCTTTAGGAATTAAATTTGATTTAACTTATACAGAAACTCCTAAAATGAGTACTATTACTCGTTATTCAAAAGATATTCCTAATAGTGAAAAAGTTAAATACTTATCTACAATTAGTGATGCTGCGTATAGTCATGATCCTATGATTATTCAAGTTATGGCTAATTTAACAGATGAAACTCAAGAAGTTACAATTTATAATTCTAATGGATTATTAAGAAGTGATATTAGAAATCATCAAAGAGTTAGTGCACAAGCTGTTGCTAAAAATGGTGAAAGAATGGAATCATATGGCGAACAATATGGTGGAAACTTTGGTGTAGAATTCTTTGATAACTATAATTGGACTGAATTTGGTATTAATTTAGCAAAAGGAGCAATTAAACAATTAGACGCGGTAGATATTCCTGGTGGAGTATATGATGTAGTTATTCATAATGCGTTTGGTGGAGTTATTTTCCATGAAGCTTGTGGACACTCTTTAGAAGCTACAAGTGTTGCTAAAAACTTAAGTGTTTTCTCTGGTAAATTAGGAACTCAAATCGCTAGTAATGTAGTAACTGCAATCGATGATGGTACTATCGTTGATGAATGGGGTTCAGCTGGTATGGATGATGAAGGAAATGACACTAAGAAAAATGTTTTAATTAAAGATGGTATTTTAGTTGGATACATGATTGACTCTCGTAATGGTAGAAGAATGAATATGGACGCAACTGGTTCTGCTAGACGTGAATCATATAAATATAGTCCTACATCTCGTATGACAAATACTTATATTGATAACGGAGAAAGTACTGTAGAAGAAATTATTGCTGCTACTGAATATGGTATTTTCGCTAAGAAGATGGGTGGAGGAAGTGTTAACCCTGCCACTGGTGAATTTAACTTTAGTGTTAGTGAAGGATATTTAATTGAAAATGGTAAGGTAACTAAACCTATTAAAGGAGCTACTTTAATTGGTAGTGGTAAAGATACATTATTAAAAATTGATATGGTAGCAAATAACCGTTCATTTGGTTATGGTATGTGTGGTAGTCAAAGCGGTAGTATTCCAGCATGTGTTGGACAACCAACTATCCGTGTTCGTAATATGACTGTTGGTGGAAAAGGAGGAAATAACTAATGGATACTAAATTATTATTTGAAAAAGCTAAAGAAGCTGGAATTAGTGAAATTGAAGTTTATCGTCAAAAAATTAATAATTCTGAAATTGGTATTTTTAATCATCAAGTTGAAACTCTAAACTCTTCCACATCTGATGTATGTTATATTCGTGGTGCATATAATGGTCATTTAGGTTCATTATATTTAGAAAACAACAATTTAAGTATGGATGAAATTATTTCTACAATTAAAGAAAATGCATCTTTAATAAACATTAATGAACCATATTTTATTTATCCTGGTGATGATGTATATCCAGAATTAAAAGAATTTGAAGGAGATTTTAGCCAACATACTTTAGCAGAAAAAACTGAATTAGTTTTAGCTTTAGCTAAAAGAATTGAAGAATTAAATGAGTTTGTTAAATGTCCTGAAGCATCTTACTCTGAATCGAGTTTTGAATATGTAATTGAAAACTCAAATGGATTAAATGTTAGTAAAAAAGGTGGATATGCATATTTAGTTGGTGAAGTATTAGCTAAAAAAGATGAAGAAGTTAAAAGTGGATATGATTTACAATTAGTAAAAAAATATGCTGAATTTGATGTAGAGAGATTAGCAAATGATGCAGTTAATGACACAGTTGGTAAATTTGGAGCTGAACCAATTAAGAGTGGTATTTATAAAACTGTTGTTAAAAATAGTGTAATCCGTTCTTTATTAAGTGCCTTCTCAAGTGTATTTACTGCTGAAGCATTAATACGTAAAATGAGTTTCTTAGAAGGTAAAGAAGGAATGCAAATTTTTGGCAAAAATATAACAATTGTAGACGATCCTTTATGTGAACTTGCTCCTAGCCAAGATTCATTTGACGATGAAGGTGTTGCTGCTAGATGTAAAACAGTAGTTGAAGAAGGTGTATTTAAAACATTCCTTCATAACTTAAAAACTGCTAAAATGTTAAATACAACTACTACAGGTAATGGTTATAAAGCTGGTATTAGTAGTGGTGTAGGTGTTAGACCATCTAATTTTTATATTAAACCAGGAGAAGCTTCATTAGATGAATTATTTAATAAATGTGGTAATGGTTTCTACTTAACAGAAGTTCAAGGATTACATGCTGGAATTAATGTTATTAATGGTGATTTCTCACTACAAGCTCAAGGGTATGAAATTGTTGATGGAAAATTAGGTAAACCTGTTAACTTAATTGTAGCTAGTGGTAATATTAAGAAATTATTAAATGAAGTAATTTCAATTGGAAATGACTTAAACTTTAAAACAGGTAGTGTTGGAGCTCCATCATTATTAGTAAGTGAATTAAGTATTTCAGGTAAATAATAAAAAAATTATATAATTACAAAATAAGACATCAATAGAAATTTTATTATTATTTTTATTGGTGTTTTATTATCTTTATAATTAATTATAAACAAAATATTGCATTTTAATTCCTTTTGATATTTTTATATGATAAAATATTTTAAAAAGAAAGAGGGTTGTTTTATGGAATTAAAAGGATTGAAAAAATTTAAATGGTTATACTTATGGATAGTGGGAGCTGCCTTGGCAGTATTTAGTGTAGTAATGTTTTTAAATCCAAAATTTGGAAATAGTATAGTGTTTTATTTATCTGGAACATTATTAATATTTTTTGTAATTATTCGTTTTGTTCCTCTTATCAATACAACGCGAGGGAAATGGGCAATTGTTGTTAATGCAATCGAAATGTTTGTAAATTTTGTAGTTGGTGTTTTAATCATTATATTAACTGCAAGAGTTGAAGATACTAAATTTTTATACTCTTTGTTTCCTTTTTTATTGGGAATAATATTATATGCAAGAGGAGTTATTTATTTAGTTGAAGTAGTGTTTTTAAAAACTAATGCTGAAAAAGGGAAATTCTTATTAAGTTTAATTTTAATAACTGTTGCCAGTGTAATTATTGGTCGTTTTGATAATTTTAGTGTAGATAGTATGAGATGGGTTTTACTTTTAGCATTCGGATTATGTTCTTTAGCTAGTATCGTTGGTGGTATCAAAAATTATAATAATTACAGAAAATCATTTGTAAAGCTTGAAAAGAAGGAAGAAAAAGAAGTTAAAGATTCTAATTCTATTGAAGCTCCTGGAGTTGAAACAGCTATTATTATTGATGAAAGCAACAAAGAAAAGCCACAAAATTATGTAAGCTAAATATTTTTCTTGCCAATTAATGTAAAATAATATATAATTATTTTGTTGTCGATTATAAAAAATGGAGGATATTAAAATGACATTTGAAAGATTAGAACATAGTCAAATTAAAGCTTCTTTCGAAGTAAGTGCTGAAGAATTTGCAGTAGCTTTAGATGAAGCATTTAAAATTTGTAATGAAAAAGTAACTATTGATGGATTTAGAAAAGGTAAAGCACCAAAAAGTGTATATTTAAAACGTTATGGTGTTGAATCTTTATATGCAGACGCAATTGACGCTGCAGTAAGTAAAAAAATGCGTGAAGAATTATTAACAAATACTGAAATTCAAATCGCAAGTCAACCTATGTTAGATGTAGATTATGCTACAGTAGCTGAAGGACAAGGATTTAATTTTACTTTAACATTTGATACATTCCCAGAAGTTGTATTAGGTGAATATAAAGGTATTAAAGTTAAAGGATTAGACAATGAAGTAACTGAAGCTGAAATTGCTAATGAAAAAAATCGTTTATTAAAAGACAAAATTGTTGTTGAAACTAAGGAAGAGCAAGTTATCGCTTTAGGTGATATCGCTGTATTTGATTTCTTAGGAACTGTTGACGGTGTTGCTTTTGATGGTGGCGCTGCTGAAAACTATGAACTTGAAATTGGTTCTCATCAATTCATTCCTGGTTTCGAAGAACAAATGGTTGGTATGGAAGCTAACACTGAAAAAGATATTACTGTTACATTCCCAGAAAACTATGGTGCACCTAACTTAGCTGGTAAGGAAGCAGTATTCCATATCACTTTACATGAAGTAAAAGCAAAAACTACTCCTGAATTAACTGATGAATTAGTTGTTGAATTAAAAGTTGAAGGTGTTAATACTGTTAGCGAATTTGAAACTCATGTATTAAAAACATTAACTGATCGTAAATTAGCTTATAATACTCGTCAAATTGAAAACACAGTAATGGAAACAGTAGTTAACAATGCAACTATCGATTTACCAAAATCATTTGTTGCTGATAGAGTAAAATCATTAAAAGCACAAGTTGAAGCTCAAGCTAAACAATATAACATTCCATTTGAAATGTTCTTACAATTCTCTGGTGTAAATGTTGAACAATTTGAAGCTCAATGTCAAGAAGAAGCACAACGTCAAGTTAAGATGGAATTAGTATTAGATAAAATTGCTGAAGTTGAAGGTTTATTACCAACTGATGAAGATATCAATGAAGCAATTAAAAACTATGCTGAAGCTTCAAAAATGAGTGTTAAAGATATTGAAAAACGCATTGGTAAAGGTCCATTTGCTGCTCAAATTGCTAACCAAAATGCAATTAGCTTTATCTTAAACAACAAAGTAGTAGAATAAAAATGATTAGGTGTTGAAAATTTTTCAGCACCTTTTTCCAAAAAAAGAGGATGTGGTTAAACGTGGAAAAAAATATGATTGAAATTCTTCCAGCTATAGCTGTTAGAAAAGAAGCCCCTATTCCAAATAACGATTTACGTATTGAAGTAGGTAGAGAAATTAGTTTACATGCTCTTAATTTAGCAGAAACGAAGTATGATTCAAACATTATTTTACTTCTTCAAGAAAATCCTGCGATTGAAGCTGTTACACCTGATGATATTTTACCTGTTGGTGTATTAGCTAAAATTACTTTAAAAGTAAAATTACCTAGTGGAAATTATAAGGTTAAGTTTAGATTATTACAACGTGTAGAAATCGAAGACTTTATTACTGAGACTCCATGTTTTACAGTAAAATATAATCCACTTAATACAGTATATGGAAATCCCGATGAAGAAGTTGCTTTAGTTAAAATGGTTATTGATGAATTAATGCCAAAAGCTAAAGAATACTTAAATAATGTTGATGATGTAATAAATCAAATTCAATCAGGTGCAACTACTGAAGTTGTATGTGATAGAATTGCCTTTAATCTTCGTTCAACTGATACAGATAAGAGCAAATATGTTTTAGAAGCGGACCTAAATCGCCGTCTAAATTACATATTACAAGATTTAAAACATGAACAACAAATCATTGAAATTGAAAACAAAATCAATGAAAGTGTTAAAAAAAGCATTGATGAAAGTCAAAAGGAATATTATTTACGTGAAAAAATGAAAGCTATTCAAACTGAATTAGGTGATAAAGCTAAACGTGAAGAAGACATTGAAGCAATGCGTAAAAAAATTAAAGAAGCTAAAATGCCAGAAAGAACTGAAAAGAAAGTTTTAGATGAATTAAGACGCTATCAAGAAACACCATCACAAATGGCAGATAGTCAAATCTTAAAAAATTATTTAGACTTTGTAATTGGCTTACCTTGGCATAAAGCAAGTGTTGATAATGATGATTTAAGTGTAGTAGCTGAAGCATTAAATAAAGAACACTACGCCTTAGATAAGGTTAAGGAAAGAATAATTGAATACATTGCAGTTAAAATTATGACTAAGAAAAATCCTCAAACTATTTTATGTTTAGTAGGGCCTCCTGGAGTTGGTAAAACATCTTTGGCTATGAGTATTGCACAAGCTTTAGGAAGAAAGTTTATCAAACAATCTCTAGGTGGAGTTAAAGATGAAAGTGAAGTTAGAGGACACCGTAGAACTTATATCGGAGCATTACCAGGAAGAATTTTAAAAGGAATGTATGATGCACAAACAGTAAATCCTGTATTCTTATTAGATGAAATTGATAAAATGTCATCTGATTATAAAGGAGATCCTACAAGTGCAATGCTTGAAGTATTAGATCCTGAACAAAATCATACATTTAGCGATAACTACGTTGAAGAACCATATGATTTAAGTCAAGTATTATTTATCGCAACTGCAAACTACTTAGAAAACATTCCTGCTCCACTACGTGATAGAATGGAAATTGTTGAATTATCTTCATATACTAAATTTGAAAAATTCCAAATAGCTAAAGAACATTTAATTTCTAAACAAATTGAAGTTCATGGTATTACAGATAAACAATTTATTATTGATGATGAAGCAATTTATCATATTATTGAACATTTCACTAGAGAAGCTGGTGTACGTGAATTAAATCGTTATTTAGGTTCTTTAATTAGAAAAGCTATTAAAGAAATCTTAGTAACAAAAGTAGAATGCGTTCATATTACTAAAGATAATATCAATAAATATTTAGGTCGTGATCGTTTTACTGAAAATAGTATTCATGATGTAGATACAGTTGGTGTTGTTACTGGTCTAGCTTATACTCAATTTGGTGGAGATACACTTGATGTAGAAGCTACTTATTATCGTGGTAAGGGTGGATTAGTATTAACTGGTAAATTAGGCGATGTAATGAAAGAAAGTGCTCAAACGGCATTAAGTTATGTAAAAGCACACGCTGATGACTTTAAAATTAATCCAACATTATTTAATGAAAATGATATTCATATTCACGTTCCTGAAGGAGCAATTCCAAAAGATGGACCAAGTGCAGGTGTTACAATGGCTACTGCAATTGTAAGTGCCTTAACTAGAAGAACTGTTAAACGCAATCTAGGTATGACTGGTGAAATTACATTACGTGGTGCAGTATTACCTATTGGTGGTTTAAGAGAAAAAAGTATTGCCGCTCATCGCAGTGGGTTAAATACAATTTTAATTCCTCATTTAAATATTGCTGATATTGAAGATATTCCAAATGAGGTAAAAACAGCACTTAATATTATTCCTGTCAAGACAATTGAAGAAGTAATAAACCATGCTTTAAATTAATATAATTTAGTTGCTTTTGAAAAAAGAGCAACTTTTTATTTTTTTCTGTTGTTTTTTGCTTATTAATAGTATAAAATAAATTTATAATTTTTAATTTTCTATAAATGGAGTTGATAATATGATAGATCCTAAGTTTCTAACTTTTTTATCTTTATGCGAGACAAGAAATTATACAAAAACTGCAGAACTTTTATATGTTACTCAACCTTCAGTTACTAATCATATAAAAACATTAGAAAAATTATATGATATTAAATTATTTACATCAAACACAAAGAATTTTAAATTAACTCCTGAAGGTGAATTATTATATAAATACGTCTTACAATTAAAAGCAATGGATGCTCAATTTGAAAGAATGTTATCTGCTACAGGTAATCAAAAGGAATATCTTACTTTCTCTGTTACAAAAAATATAAACAATGGTTTCTTAAAATATCTATTATCTAAATGGACAAAGGAAAATCCAAATTTAAATTATTCTTTAATGATTAAAGAATATGAAGATATATTAGAAGATTTAAATCAAGGGTTAATCGATTTTGCGATTATTGATAATAGATTTACAAAAAAGAATTTCCATTCAGTTCAATTACATAATACAAATATGGTTTTAGCTGTTAATAAAAAACATCCGCTGGCAAAAATGAAGAGAGTATCATTTGATATTTTATCAAAAGAAAATATTATTTTAGATGTTAAAGGTACAGGTAAACGTGACTTTTTAGAAAGTGAATTAAAATTACATAATAGAAATATTAAAGATTTAACTAATTTAATTGAGATAAATTGTCCAAAAACAACAATTGATATGGTTATTTCTGGTGGTTTTGCTTCAGTATTCTATAAGAGTGAAATTCAAGATGAAATTAAAAGTGGTAAGCTGATTCCTATTGAAATTGCTGAAGTAACTAATTATGTTGATTTTTGTTTAATTTATAATAAAAATCATCTTTCTAGCAAAATTATTGATAATATTGCCGATAATTTTAAAAAATTATACAATGAAATCAATTATTTGAAATATACTTCTAGTTAAAAATGAAATAATATGTTAAAATATTAAGGTATAGTTATACGAGGTGGTAAAATGATTATATTATATTTAATTGCTATATTATGTAGTTTGGTATTATTTGCCCCAAGCATTATTCCAAGCTTTGTTAAATGGCCTGTAGCTTTATTAGTCGTTTTAGTAGTAGTGTTTATATTTAATCTAACTAAAAAGGATTCAATCTACGTTACTCATGACACTAAAAAAAGATTACATGATTATGGCTTATTCAATCCTTTGATTATGTATTTATCTGCAAGTACATACGTATTAGGATTTACACTTATTGCATCAGATTTAAAAGAAAATAATGTTAATGATATTATTGGTGGATTTAATGATGTCATTGGTTTAATTAAACCAGAATTTGATAATGCATTATTTTGGGGATTAATTTTAGTAGTTGCTTCAGTAATTATTTACTATATTCGCAATGGATTTAAAAATCATGCGTCTGATTCTAGTTTAAAATTTAGATCATTTTGGTATATAATTTTAACTGCAGTTTCATTATTATTAGGTGTATTTAGCTTAGTTAAATATTCTGCATTTGATCTTTATGAATATTTAGCTAATGGTTATAATCTATATTTATACTTAGGAATTGCTGGATTTGTAGTTTTAATTGAATTACTTATTAAATTAATTAAAGTTTGTGCTAAGAGAAGTAAAGCTAAAAAACTTGCTAATATGGGTAAACCTATTGTAGTTAAACCTGTTAAAGTTACTCATAAACCAACTTTCTTAGGAACATTCGCTAAATTAGTTGCAACAGCTGGTTTCTATGTAGGTGCAATGTATTTATTAGATAAATTCTATCCAAATTATAGTGAAGTTGCTAATTTATCTCCACTTTACTTTGGAATTGGATTAGCAGCAATTTTATATGTACTACATATAACTGATTTAGTAAGAATTGCTGTACTTGCTCGTTCATGTAAGATGAAACGTAGTAGATTCTTATTATTTATCTATGATTTATTAGTATTAGTTGGACTTGCTGGATTCATAGCAGTAATTTTAGTTGCATTAATTTCTATCTTAGGAACTAATGAATTAGTTTTAGGTTCATTTGCAGTTCGTTACTTATATATTGCAATCGCATTATTAGTAATTCAATATTTAGTAATTGTTATTACAGTTGCTAATAAAGCTAAACATCGTTATTTAGCTGCAATGGGTGGATTCTTAATTTTAGATGGTTTTGTAAAAGATAAGAAAATTATTAATGTTAAAAAACGTGATAAACAAGCTAAGGTTATTTCTCTTGAAAGAGAAAAAATTGAACATCAAATTGAAGAAATTGATAATGAAATGAATCATCAAGAAGTTAAAGATGAAGAAAAATTAACAATAAAAGATGCTAAGAAAGCAATGATTATTGAAAAAGAAAGAAAACGTATTGAAAAGAAATTAGCTAAAAAAGAAGCTAAAATCAATAAAGAAGTAGCTAAAGTTGAAAAACAAATAATAGAAAAATTAGAAAAACTTGGAAAGCAAAATGAAGTTGAAAAAACACCAGTTGAAGTTGAGGTTCCTTCTGTAGAAGAACCTGTTCAAACTGAAGTTCCTGCCCAAGAAGAACAAGTTCAAGTTGAAATTCCAGCTGTAGACAATACTGAAGCTACGAACGAAGAAGTAAATGAATAAATAAAAATGCACGTAATGTGCATTTTTTCTTGAAGAAAGAAGGGAGTTTATATGACTCTAGAAGTATTATATGAAGATAATCATGTTATAGTATGTTATAAACCAGCAGGCGTTTTATCACAAGCTGATAATACTGGGGATATTGATATGTTATCATTAGTTAAAGATTATCTAAAAAAACGTTATAACAAGGAAGGTAATGTTTTTGTAGGTTTAGTTCATCGACTTGATAGAATGACTAGTGGTGTAATGGTTTTTGGTAAGACTAGTAAGGGAGCTATGCGATTGTCAAATGATATTGCAAATGGTAATTTCTTTAAAGAATACTTAGCTGTTTGTGAAGGTAATATTGAAGACTATGATGAAACTACTTTGATTGATTATTTAGAAAAAGATGAAAAAAACAATAAAAGTTTTATTAGTAAAAATGGAAAAGAAGCGATCTTAACTTACCGCGTTATTACAAATAAAAATAATAAAAGTTTAGTCAGAGTAAAATTAAAAACTGGCAGACATCATCAAATTCGTGTGCAAATGTCAAACATCGGTCATCCTTTATATGGTGATATTAAATATGGTTCACCACATAAAGATAATCTAGCTTTACAAGCATACAAATTGTCATTTTATCAACCAGTTACTCGTGAGTTATTAACTTTTCAAAAAATAAATTATAGTGGTGTATTCGCAATCTTTAAATAGATTGCCTATACACTTTTTATTTTTTTTCTAAATTATTTTTAATTTCAATATAACTTAAGATTCTTTTAGCGATTAAAACATTTGCGTTAGCTACTAAACTTAAATCAAGTGCTAATTTTAACAGTTCATTTTGATTGTTAGTTTCAATGTTGGCTAATTTTTCTTCAGTTTCCTTACCTACTTCATGAAGTGTTTCAGTAGCTTTTTTAGCAAAATCATTATATGTTTCCATAAAGTCTGTATTTTGATAAGTAGAATCCATTATTTGTTTAATATCTGAGATATTGATTGCTCTTTTTAATAAACAAATTTCTAAAATTAGTGCGATATGTTCTTTATTATATTTTTTTGCTACAGGATTTGGAATAGAGTCACCTTTTACATAGTTATTAATCATAGAAGATGTGATTTGTTTATCTAATGTAGAAAGAGAAAAAGTACGTAATTGTCTTTCTAAATAAGTAATCATTTGATCCATGTAAAGGTCTATATCAGGTAATTTTTCATATGGTGTAAGCTCGAAATTTTCTAATTCTTCAAGCCATAATTTAAGTGAATTGTTAATGTCTTTCATAATCTTATTTACTCCTTTTAATCTATTTAAAATTGTATCATTTCTTGTCGAATAATTCAACATCAAGATATAATAATTATTTAATCTAGTTATTTAAACTATATAGGTATTTTAATTAGTTATTTTCATATCTTAAATTGGTGATTAAAAATGTTTAATAAACCTACATTATTTGTTAATTCGATAACAAAAAATATAGTTGGTAAAGAAAATCAAAATATTTTTGATAGTAGAAAAAATATTAAAAGTAAAGTTTTTCACAGAATAGATGATATAGTTAGTTTTAAAAGTTTAAATAAAAGAGTTTTTGTTTTAATTGATTATGAATGTAATACTTTTTACGGTGAAATAATATTAATTGATTTAAGTTATATTCATTTAAAAAAAGAAGAAAGTATTATTTTATTACAAATAAAAAATATTAGTGATATTAAGATTACTTCAACATTGTAAAATATCAATTATATTGAATATTTTAGTTAGATAAGTTATAATAAAGTAAATACGAGGAGGATTTTATTATGCAAATCTTATTATCTACGAGCCAAACATGGTTTTTATATATCGGAATTGTTGTGGCTACTATTATTTTAATCGGACTTATTTTATTCTTGACTTGTGGCTTACGCAGTAAAAGAGACAAAGATTTAAAGAAAGACCATGTAGTTGTTGATGAAGTTTTTATGAATACACTAATTGAAGGAATTGGACAATTAGCTAATATAGAATGTATTAGTATTGATAATGGTCGTCTTAAATTTAAGGTATCTGATTTAGACTTAGTAAAAGCTGATTTACTAAAAGAATTATCTACTAGCGGTGTTTTTATAACTGGAAGTAATGTTAAATTATTATTTAAATACGATTCAAAAGTTATTTTAGAGGAATTAACTAAGTTAGGAGTGAAACAATGTTAGAAAAAGCTTTTAAAATTACTAATAGTACTGGTTTAGATGCCAAAATGAGTTCTATGATTGTTACAAGAAGTACTAAATTTATAAGTAATATAACAATCCAATTAGATGAATTAAAAATTAATTTGAAATCAATTATGGGTGTAATGAGTTTAAATATTCATAAAGGTGAAATTGTAAAAATTATTTGTAGCGGATCTGATGAGGCTGAAGCTATGGAAGAATTAAGTGAATTAATTAACGATTCAAAATTAGGTAAAGAATATTAGATAGGCGAATACTTCGCCTATTTTTAGTGGAGGAATTATAATGAATATTGATTTTTTAGAAAAAGCAAAAGAATACTATCAAGATGCACTTGCTGATTTATGTGAATTATTAAAATTTAAATCAGTTTTAGATGAATATAGAGAAAATAGTGACGCACCTTTTGGTATTGAAAATAAGAAATGTTTAGAATACTTTTTAAGTTTAGGTACTAAAGATGGATTTAACGTATTAAACGTTGATAACTATGCAGGTCATATCTCATATGGTAATGGTAGTGAGAGTGTTGGTGTTTTAGGTCATTTAGACGTAGTACCAGCTGTAGGTAAATGGAGTCATGACCCATTTGATCCAATTATTGTAGATGGCAAATTATTCGCACGTGGGACTTTAGATGATAAAGGTGGAGTAATTGCTTCATATTATGCGATGAAAATGCTTAGAGATTTAAAGTTAGAAATGTCTAAGGAAATTAGAATAATTGTAGGTTGTGATGAAGAAAGTGGATCTCGTTGTGTAGAACGTTATTTTTCAAAAGTAGAAAAACCAACTTACGCATTCTCACCTGATGCAGAATTTCCAATTATTTATGGAGAAAAAGGAATTTTATCATTTGATATTTTAGGTAAGATTGAAAATAGTGAAGTAGTAAGTATAACTGCTGGTGAAAGATATAACATTGTTTGTGATGAAGCACGTTTAACTGTTAAAAATGTTAATCCTTCTTATTTAGAAGAATTTATTAAAGAAGAAGGATGCAGTGCAGAAGTTATTGATAATAGTTATGTCTTCTATGGTTTAGCTGCACATGCAATGCAACCTCATTTAGGTGTTAATGCTATTAAAATTATGTTTAAGTTTATGGATAAATATTATCCATCTGACGCAAGTAGTTTTATAACTAAATATTTTGATACAACTGGTAAATTATTAAATGTTGATATCAATGATATTGATATGCATGATTTAACAATCAATTTAGGTGTATGTAAATATGATGGAGAAACCCTTAAATTAGGATATAACTTAAGAGTACCAGTTGATTCTCATGTGGATGTTATTAAGAATGGTTTTAATAAAGGATTAGAAGAATATCCTAACTTAAGTTTAGGAGAATTTCATTATTCACCACGTCATTTCGTTGATAAAAATAGCGAATTAGTTGTTAAACTAATGCAAGCATATCAAGAAATTACTGGCGATTATGAATCAAAACCATTTACTATTGGTGGAGGGACTTATGCTAGAACAATGAGTAATGCTGTAGCATTTGGTCCAAATTTCACATTTAGAGAAGATATTTGTCATCAACCAGATGAACATATCTATTTAGAAGATTTTTTAAAGTGGATTGCTATCTACGCAAAGGCAATTTACTTATTAGCTAAGTAATGAGATTAAGAAATATTCCAAATGCCAATATTAAATTAGCACAAAATGAGCGTGATTTTGTTGCTAATCCGAGTGATTTTAAAGGTAGATGGCATGAATTGTTTAAAAATAATAATCCTATTCATATTGAAATTGGAATGGGTAAAGGTCAATTTTTAACACAATTAGCCCTTCAAAATCCAGATATTAACTATATTGGTATTGAAAAATTTAGTAGTGTATTACTTAGAGCAAGTGAAAAATTAGAAACTATTGAATTAAATAATGTCAAAATCATTAATATTGATGCGTTAATGTTAAATGAATATTTTGATACTAATGAAGTAGCTAGAATATATTTAAACTTCTCTGATCCATGGCCAAAGAATGCTCATGCAAAAAGAAGATTAACTTCAAATCGTTTCTTACCTCTTTATGAAAATATTTTAGCTAAAGATGGTGAGATACATTTTAAAACAGATAATAGATTATTATTTGAATTTTCTTTAGAAAGCCTAAATAACTATGGCATGATTTTATCTAATATATCATTAGACTTACATAATTCAGATTTTCCTAATAACATTATGACTGAATATGAAGAAAAATTTTCAAAATTTGGTCCTATTTATCGTCTAGAAGCAAGATTTAAGTAATTATGAGTGGTTATTTTTACGTAATAGGCGGAGCTAATTATGAGAAAAATGAAAGTCTAATAATCGATTTAGATATAATTAAAGAAACAAAAAAAGATAATCCTAGTATTTTATATATTCCTATTGCGGTTAATGATGATTTAAATAAGATTAATTTATTTAAAACTTATTATGAAAAATTAGGAACTAAAGTAGATGTTCTATATTCTTATAATCAAGAATTAAAGCTTGAAGAAATAAAAAAGATGATTAGTGAAGTAGATGTTATTTATTTAGCAGGAGGCTTAACTTATCGTTTATATGATTTTGCAATTAAATATAATCTACAAGAACTGCTATTAAATGCGTTTTATAGTGGTAAAATAATTGCGGGTGTTAGTGCTGGGGCAATTTTAATGTTTGATTATGGATATGGAGACAAAGATGCCTATACTTTTAATTTAGAAACAGTAAATCATAAAATGACAAATGGTATTGGAATTTTAAATGGAGTCTTTTGTCCGCATTATCAAAATAGTGGGCTACTTACTTTTCATGAAGAAGTAAAAAGATTTTCTCTTAATGGATATGCGGTTGAAAACGGATGTGCATTAAAGGTAAGTGATGAGGTATATACTGTTATTAAAAATAAAGGATGTAGTGCTTTTAAATTTGATAAAGATAATTTACATAAGTTACAGTTTTTAAAAGAAAATGTAATTTATAATGAAACTTTAATTAAAAATCCCCGAAAATAAGGAGGAATTTAACATGAGAATGGTCGATTTAATCGAGAAAAAAAGAGATGGACTAGAGTTAAGTAAAGAAGAAATTGATTTCATTATTGAAGGCTATACAGAAGGTAGTATTCCAGATTATCAGATGAGTGCTTTTGCAATGGCTGTTTATTTTTCTGGAATGAATGATATTGAATCTACTAATCTAGCAATTGCAATGCTTAATAGTGGTGATGCAATGGATTTAAGTATGATTGATGGTGTTAAAGTAGATAAACACTCAACAGGAGGAGTAGGAGATAAAGTTTCTTTAGTTTTAGCTCCTATGGTTGCTTCACTTGGTGTTAAATTTGCAAAAATGAGTGGAAGAGGATTAGGTCATACTGGTGGAACACTTGATAAATTAGAAAGTATTCCAAACTTTAATATTTTCTTAAGTTATGATGAATTTGTTGCTCAAGTAAATAAAATTGGTTTAGCGATTGTTGGACAAACTGGTAACTTAACTCCAGCCGATAAGAAATTATATGCATTAAGAGATGTTACAGCTACAGTTAACTCTATTCCTTTAATCGCATCAAGTATAATGAGTAAGAAACTTGCAAGTGGTTCTAATGCAATATGTCTTGATGTTAAGGTTGGTTCTGGTGCTTTTATGAAAGATATTGAAAGTGCGACAAAATTAGCTCGATTAATGGTAGAAATCGGTAAGAATGCTGGACGTAGTATGACTGCGATTTTAACTGATATGGATGAACCTCTAGGTTGTGCAGTTGGAAATAACTTAGAAGTTATTGAGGCTATAAATACTTTAAAAGGAAATGGTCCTAAAGATTTAACTGATATATGCCTTGAAATTGGCTCATATTTAGTTTTAGATGCTAAGGTGGCTAATAATCTAGAAGAAGCTAAAAACATGCTAAAACAACAAATTTCAAACGGTGAGGCTTTAAATAAATTAGTTGAATTAGTTAAAGAACAAAATGGTGATTATACTTACGTATTAGATACAGATAAATTTCCAAAAGCAAAAGAAATTGTTCCTGTATTTGCTAAAAAGAGTGGTTATGTAACTTATATTAACGCACTTGAAATTGGCCTAGGAAGTATGTTACTTGGTGGCGGAAGAGAAACAATGGCTGATATAATTGATCCAAGTGTTGGTATAATTTTAAATAAAAAGATTGACCAATTTGTTAATGAAGGTGAAGTTTTAGCTTATGTATATTCAAACGGTAAAAATACAAATACAGTAGTAGAAAAAGTATTAAATGCCTTTGAAATTGGTGATGAATTACATAACAAACAATTAATTTTAAAAGTAATTAGATAATTTATATACACAGCACGATATTTTCGTGCTGTTTTATTTACATCCTCTTTCAAAATGTCAAATATTGTTATATAATGATTTTTGGAGGCGAGTTTTATGATCTATACAAATCTATTATTTGGTCCTGTTCATATAATTCAAATTGTTGTATCAATAGGATTAATCGTTTTATTAGCAATTCTTTCGAAGAAAATCAGTTTTCAAAAATGTTGTAAGATTTTACTTTATGTAGGTATTGTTTCTGAAATTGTAAAAATTTTCTATTATATTATTCGAAATGAAGCTACACATGGAGGGTATTTACCTAAAACAGATTTACCATTTCACTTATGTTCAATTCAAATTATTTTTATATTAATTGTAAATATTGTATCAAGTGAGAAGATAAAAAGATTTATTTTAAGTTTTATGTTACCAAGTTGTTTAATTGGTGGTATCGCAGCTATTTTAATAGCTACTGATACAGCTAGAAATAGTCCAATTATAACAGTCCAATATTACCTATATCATATAGCTATTGTTGTTTTTGCAATTAAAATTTATACAAACAAAGAATTTAAACTTAATATAAATGATTACTTTAATTGCTTAAAATTTATCTTAGCGATTATGTTCTTTGCAATTTATATTAATAGTATTGTATTTAATCAAGGTATGTTAGATGGAACACAATCTGAAGTAAATTTTATGTATGTTGTTTCTCCTCCTCAAAAAGGACTACCTTTCTTAAATGAAGATCATGGATGGTTTGTTTATATTTGTCATTACGCATGTTTAGTATTATTTGCTATTACAGGATGTTATTTTAAAACTATTTTAGATCATTTTAAAAACAAAAAACAAGAAAATCTAGTAAATTAACTTCAGTTTATACTGGAGTTTTTATTTTGTAACAAAATAATTGTTTTGTTATTATCCTATTAATGATATAATCTTATAGGAAGTGAGTGATGAAAGTGAAATTTAATAAAATTTTAAATATATTATTGTTGATTATTTTTGTATTTACTGTTTCAAGTTGTAATTTAGATTTTAATAAAAAAACAGAAAATAATACAGAAAATCAAACAACTAATCCTGATAATAAAACAGAAGAACCAGATCTAACAATTGGACAACAAATAATTAATGAATATTTAGCTTTAAAAAATGGTGAGACTACAAAACATACCGTATGGAGTTTTACAGGTACTGTTTTAGATATGAGCGCTACTGAGTTTAATACTACTTATAATAATTACAATGTAAAAATGATTATTGAAGTAGATGGTGTTAAGATTGGTATTTATAATGGACAAGTTGATGGAGCATTTCCTACAGATATAACTGGTTTAGAAATTGGAGTTAAGGTAGATGTTGTAGGCGAAATTAAAGAAGATTATTCAATGTCTAGTGGAATTTATCATACTGATATTGAATTTAGTTATCCAAGTATTAGTTGGGATAAAGGTGATATTAACGAACCTACACCAGATAACCCTACTCAAAATGAACCAAATCCTGATAAAGAAACAAATAAGGTTAACTTATTAATGTTAAATGATACACATGGTGCATTTAGTGATTCAACAGATGGTTACTCAATAGGAAGAGTTGTTACTTTACTAGATACATTAGAAGGTAAAAACGGAGATTATATTAAAGTTGCCAATGGTGATATGTTACAAGGGTCTTATTTATCTAGTAAAACTTATGGATATGCAATTATCGAAGCTCTAAATTTAATGGAATTTGATGCATTTGTATTAGGAAATCATGAATTTGACTGGGGATTAGATAAGATTGCTAAATATAAAGATGGAGATTTAACAAATGGAGAAGCAAACTTCCCATTCTTAGGTGCTAATATTTTCTATAAAGGAACTAAGACAAGACCGGATTGGATAGAACCTTATACAATTATTGACTACAATGGTTTAAAAGTTGGTGTTGTTGGTGTTATTGGTGGAACTCAAGAATCATCAATCCTTGCTTTAAATGTGTCAGAATACGATTTCTTAGATGATCCATCTACATTAATTAAAGGATATGTAGAAGAATTAAGAAAAGAAAAAGACTGTGATGTTGTTATTGTTTCATCACATGATCATGATGAGGATTTAAATAGTAAATTAGCTAGTTATACAGGTGATAGTAGTATTGATGCAATTTTCTGTGCACATGATCATAGGTTAGTAAATGATACTTTAACTCGTCCTGATGGGCTTAGTATTCCAGTAGTTGAAAATTATGATAAAAATGAAACAGTACAAGAAGTGATTTTACAACTCGATTCTAATTATAAATATGAAAATTTTACTCGAAAATATTACTATATGTCCAGCTATAAAGTAAGTAGTAAATTTAATGATTTACTTGCAAAATATAACGATTTAATTATCGAAAGCGAGGCTAAATTAGGTTATTCATCATCTTCATTTAGTAAAGCTGATTTAGGTGGATTTGCTGCTAAAGCAATGGTTAATAATACATATATTAATGGTTATGGTACTGTTAATGCAGGTGTATTAAATACTGGTGGCGTTAGAGCTAAAATTTCAGCTGGTAATATAAGTGTAGCTGATGTATTTAATACTTTTCCATTTGAAAATATGGTTGTATTAGTAAAAATGAAGGGTAAAGATATTAAGAAATTAACAGATAGTTCATATAATTATGCTTATACAAACACTACACTTAAGGATAATGAAGTTTATGTTTTAGCAGTTGTTGATTATGTTTATTATGGTAAACCTTATTTATTTACAAATGAAATATCACATATTGCTACAGATATCTTAATGAGAGATCTATTAATTAATTATATAAGAGATAATTATATTAAATAACAAATAAAAAACGCTTTGAATTTTTTCCAAAGCGTTTTATTTGTGTGCCGGGCATGGCACTAATCTTACTGGTGAAAGTCCAGTCACGGGTAGTTTACCGCCAAGTGTAGCGAACCACAAGCCGAAAGCAGTAATGCTGGGGTGGAGGAAGTGGTGTAGCAAAGTTTCCGAGCCTACGAACAGAAACTAGATAAGGCTAAATGGTGGATAAGGTTGCAAATCAAACTGAAGTCCAAAGGGTAAAACGTAAATACCAAGACAGTAAATCTAGAGGTTGTGGAACGAAAGATTAGTATCTTACCCTGGGAGGTCCTATTCACACGGAAGTGGTCGAAAAAGGTTTAGAATAGGAAGTCAGAGATGGTCGTAGTAGGCTTAAAACGCTGAAGGACCTGACGAGCAAATATAGTGCAAATCACTATATTATTAACATTACGATAGTTAG
>JBGVOE010000084.1:0-3165 GCA_045126355.1 Anaeroplasmataceae bacterium
TAAGCGGCTTTTATTATTCTCCAAGCTTTAATTTTCTATAAGCACTTGGCGAAATATTGTATTGTTTTTGAAATTGTCTATTAAAACTTGATATAGTTGGATAGCCGATTGATAAAGCTATATCAATGATAGGCGCTTTACTAGTAGCAAGCATTATTTTAGCATTTTTCATTCTTACTTTTTGAATATATTGATTAGGTGACATCTTTACATAGTCATAGAAATATCTACGTAATGTTGCCTCGCTTATGAAACATAATTCACTTAATTTTGCCAATGAGATATTTTCATTAAAATGTGAGTTTATATAGTTTAAAGCTGGATTTATTTGTTTAATGATATCAAAATCTACTTTTTTAGTTTCTGATTTTTTCATTATTCTAGAATGTTCTATTAATAAAGCAATTAAAAGACAACCAAACTTTTCTAAATAACCTTCTTCAACATTAATAGCTTCATCAAACATTTGATCAATTAAAGTAGTTATTTTTGGGTTACTATATTTGTCTATTATATGAATAAAATCGTAATTTTGCCAATCTAATCCTTTAATTTTTGATATAAGACTTTCGTCAAATCTTGATAAAAAAGCATTTAAATCAATATATAAATAATTGCATTCGCAAGGATCTAAAATATTTGATTGAGCAGAATGAAATTCTCCTCCATAAACAATCATCGAGCAAGGTGCACTGATTCTATGTACATTACCATTGATGTTGAAAATTCCACTTCCTTTAACACATCTACCTATTTCAAGGTGAGCGTGAGCATGCATCCAACACGTATTAGTTTCAGGATGATCTGTCCATAAATATTTTGTTGGATGAATAGGAATATCGTTAAAATTGTGTTTATCAAAGAATTGAGTTGTTATTTTTGATTGATTTTGCATAGTTTATACCTCTTTTTTGCATAGAATATTGCACATTTTTAATTTAACATATAATTGAAGGAAAATCAATTAATATAAAAAATGGAGGAGATTAATTTGAATAAAACAATTGAACTTTTTGAACTTTATAGTCAATTGCGTTTTGAACAAGATGGTAGAAGTAAAGAGAAACCATCAAGAAAGAAAGAAGAACTACTTAAACAAATTGAATTACTAAAAAATAGCGAGGTAATAGATATAGAAGAACCATCATTACTTTCCGATATCATTTCTAAGTCTTGTTTTGAAGAAAGTAGTTATGATGTAGAAGATTATTACAAAAGATTAAAAGGAGCAATAGTAGCAAGATTTGCTGGGTGTACATTAGGGGTACCTGTAGAAGGATATCAAATAGATGCTATGGAAAAGATAGCTCAGGATACTAATACTCCATTTCCACCTACAGAATATTGGCATGATGTCTTAAATCCTGAAGGCATTCAATATGGCGTTGATAAAAGAAGTAGCTATTCTTTAAATGGAATCAACTGTGTTCCTGTAGATGATGATGTTACATACACTGTTCTAAATGTATTATTGTTAGAAAAATATGGCAAAGATTATTCTTTAGATGATGTCGCTCAACTATGGAAAGATGTCCTTCCTTATGCGTGCACAGCAGAAGAATGTGCATTAGATGAATTAGCTAAAGGTACAAAACCAAGTGAGGTAGCAAATAATAATCCGTTTATCGAATGGATTGGTGCTGCAATTAGAGCTGATGCATTTGGGTATGTATTTGCGGGGCGTCCTCATTTAGCAGCAATTGCTGCTTATAATGATGCATATTTGACACATAGAAGAAACGGTATTTATGGTGAAATGTTTTTAGCTGCAAGTATTGCTGCTGCATTTACATCAACTGATTGTATTGAAGCTTTAAAAATAGGAGCTAATTATATTCCACAAAATTCTAGATTAAAAAGAGATCTAGATTGGGCTTTTGATGTTGAAGTGACTGATTTTAAACAAGCTAGAAGTTTATTAGATGAAAGATTCCCGGGTATGAATAGTGTTCATACAATTAATAATATGTGTGCAATTGTACTTGCTGCTAAACTAGGTGCAAATGATTTCGATAAAACAATTTCAATAATTGTTGCAATGGGATTAGATAACGATTGTAACGGTGCTAGTTTGGGTAGTATTTTAGGAGCAATTTTAAAAATTGATAATATTCCTTCTAAATGGTATAAAAATTTTAATGATTGCCTTCATACTTACATAAAAGGTTATGAGGTTTTATCATTAGAATCTTTTGTAAAACAAACTGAAGGATTATATAAAAAATACAAGGAGGTTAAATGATGAAAAATAAATTTATTTTAGTATTGTTGATTGCTGTTTTATCTCTTCATATTTTCACATGTGATACTTTTGAAAACAATAAAAAAGTGTTTGCTGCTAATGATAATGTAATTTCAAAAGAAGTTATGAAAGATAAAATGAAAGGTGGATGGATTGGTGAACTTTGGGCTAACTTTACAGGGTTACCTACAGAATTTCATTTTACAACTACTCCAAATCCTGCTGATTCAGTTGAATGGATGTTAAGTGATGTATATGTGACTGATGATGATACAAGTTTAGAATATACTTTCTTACATATGATGGAAGTTTACGGGGCCAATACAATCACTTACAATGATATGCCAAAAGAATGGATTTATCATTTTCAAGATTATATTTGGGAAGGTAATTATTATGCTAGAGAATTAATGAAGCAAGGATATTTACCTCCTGAAACAGGTAAGATTGGAATTAATAAGGCAGCCGAAGCAATTGATGCTCAAATTGAATGTGAAATATTTGGGTTCTTGACACCAGGTATGTTACAAAATTGTAAAGAAAGAACAACTTGGTGGATGGCCGCTGTTGGAGATGGAACAGTATTAGACAATTCGGCATTTTATGCAATGTTATGTTCAAATAGCTTCTTTGAAAATGATATCTATAAATCTATGGAAACAGTAAGAAGTTACTTTGATGATAATTGTCAAACATCATATATCTACGATTCAGTAAAAGAAATTTATGAAAACAACAAAACTGATTGGAGATTAGGAAGAAGATTAGTAAATGATAAATTTGCTACATCTTATGCATTAGACAATAAAATTAACTTTGCAATGACTATATTATCACTATTTTATGGTGAAAATGATTATGAAAAAACTGTTCAAACCGCTATTTTAGCAGGTTATGATAATGACTGTAATGCTGCTACTTGT
>JBGVOE010000085.1:0-2687 GCA_045126355.1 Anaeroplasmataceae bacterium
AAAGGTCTTCTTGATTTTAAATAAGAAACAACCTTATTATAATATTGGTTAATTGATTTAATAGCTCTACCACTTATAATAAAACAATCATGCTTAGAAACGCAAGCACATAAGTTGTTCATACCTAAATCAATTGAAAGGAAATCATCTTGATTTAAATCTTTATTTAGTTCTGGGGTTTCATAGCTTATAACAACTTTTATCTTTCTACCTTTAGGGTAGAAATTGATAGTCTTAAAGCCTTTTAATTCTTCTTTATATACACCATCAGGAATATGAACCTTATGTTCTTTGTCGATGACAATAAATTGTCCCTTGATCTTAATTGATTGGTAATCAAAATATAAAGCATTTAACTTATCCTTATACTTAGGAGGTTTTGGTTCAGATTTATACTTACTTTTATTTTTATTATAATCTTCAAGTGACTTATAGTATGAAAGATAGTTAGCTTCTAAGTTTCTTACAATCGATTGAGCTACTTTAGCTTTACAAATCTTTCTATAGTTTTGATATTTTTCTTCTTGTTCTCTTAATTTTTTATTAAGATTAGTTGAATTTATAAAGGTTTTATTTTCTTCATACTGTTCCCTAATTATATGGCGAGCTTGGTTATAGAGGTGTTTGGCGAAGGTGAATTGTTTATGAAACCCGTTTTTAGACTTTCTCATAATACTTTTTTAGACCCACCTTTCATCATACCCCTTTAAAACCCTTATAAATCAAGCCTTTTTAGCAAAATAAAAATTTGCAAAAAATTTTTTATGTGTTAAAATACATAGTGAGAATAGTGAGAAAATTAAAAGGGTGTTATTTTGGCTTATTTTTTGAAGAAAAATATTAAAAATGGGAAGACCTATTTATCGATTGTTAATGGCTTTTATGACAGTGCAAAAAAGTGTGCTGCTCATGAAACTTATGCCTCATATGGTTGTGTTGAAAAAATCAAACAATCAGGAATAGAAGATCCGATTTCTTACTACCAAAAGGTGGTAGATGAACTTAATGAAAAAAGGAAAAATGAAAAAGTTCAAAAGATATCAGAAGTTGCACCTATTAAGTATTTAGGTCATTTTCTAGTTAATGCAATTTTAGAAAAACTAAAATTAAGAGATATTGTTAAGCTTTTATCTCTTCAGTGTAATTATCAATTTGATCTCTATGATGTATTGTCTTCCCTAATATTCTCAAGAATTTTAAAGCCATGTAGTAAATATAAAACTTTTACAGATGTGATTCCTTATTTGGATACTAAGTACAATTTCTCCTATGACCAATTGCTTAGTGGTCTGGCATATTTTGGGGAAAATTATAATAAATTGGTTGAAATATGCACTGAACTTGTAAAGGTAAAATACCAAGTAAAAACAAAGCATGCATACTTTGATTGTACAAATTTCTATTTTGAAATTGACCGTGAGGATGATTTTAGAAAGAAAGGTCCAAGTAAAGAAAATAGACGATTACCATTATTAGGAATGGGCTTATTATTAGATTCAAATCAAGTACCAATTGGCATGAAGTTATTCCCTGGTAATGAGTCAGAGAAACCAAAAATTAGAGAAATTATTAATGAGCTTAAAGAGAAAAATGAAATTAAAAATAAAATCATTCAAGTTGCAGATAAGGGCTTAAATTGTGCCAGAAATATTTATGAAGCAAGAGCAAATGGTGATGGCTATATATTTTCAAAGTCTTGCAAAATGTTACCTGATACCGAAAGAAATTGGATCTTCTCAGATTTAGATTATAAAGAAATTAAAGATTCTGAAGGTAATGTTCTTTATAAGGTAAAACACTGCATTGATGATTACACTTACTTTTTTGAGAATGAAAATAAACAAAAAATTAGCTTTACTCTTAAAGAAAAAAGAATCGTTACCTTTAATCCAAGTCTTGCTAAAAAACAGTTATTTGAAATTGAAAAGTTAGAAATAAAAGCTAAGGAATTATGCCTCTCTCAAGCACAAAAAGAAGAGTATGGGGAGTGTGCGAAATATGTGAATTTTAAAGGTAATGATGGTTCAAAAGCCACATCAGTTATTAATATGGATAAGATAAACCAAGACAAAAAGCTTTGTGGTTACAACATGATTGTAACTTCAGAATTACGCATGTCTGCAAAGGAAATATACGATACTTATCATAACCTATGGCGAATTGAAGATACCTTTAGAATGATGAAATCAGAGCTTGATGCAAGACCTGCGTTTATGAAGAAAGAAGAAACTTTACATGGTCACTTCCTAGTATGTTACATAGCAGTTCTTCTTGTAAGATTACTTCAAATTTATGAGTTCAATGATGAAATCTCATATCAAGGTTTGTTTGAATTTATGAGATCTTTTACTGTTACAAAATATGGAGATAAGAATATAAATTTGGCAAGAAAAACTGCAGTTTTAGAGGAGATTGAAAAGAGGACAAAGCTACCTTTAAATCATGCAATTTTAACAGAAACGAAAACTAATAAAATTATGAATTTTCGCTTCAAAAACAAAAATTCTCACTAGTTTTTGAGGTTAAATTCCAAAAACAGGTATTATACCCCAAAAGTCGAATAATATATACTCAATAGACTTTTAATCTACATTAATTACAATTTTAGCAAGGAATACATTATCTTCTTATTTGAGTACATATTATTATAATATATACTCAAATAAAACAAATAAAAAGTACTTTAA
>JBGVOE010000086.1:0-7124 GCA_045126355.1 Anaeroplasmataceae bacterium
CCAAAATTATATCTACTATACGGTTATTAACAATTATTGAAGAGCCGTATGCCTTAATTGGGCACGTACGGTTCTGTGAGGGGCCGGTAGATAAATACCAGATAAAAGAGGTGAAAGTCGAGCCCGGTCTACTCGACATTATTTTATGGCAATAGATACACATGCACATATTTTTGATGCACAATTTGATGAAGATAGAATCGATGTAATAAATCGTTTAATTGAGGCTAAAATTAAAAAGGCAGTAGTTGTAGGATTTAGTAAAGAAACTAATGTTTTAGCCCTAAATTTGGCTAAAGAACACGCTTTTTTATATCCAACAGCAGGACTTCATCCAAGTGAGGCTAACGAGATTACAGAAAGTGATATATTAGATTTAGAAAAATTTATTAATGATAATAAGGTATACGCAATAGGTGAATGCGGGCTAGATTATTACTGGGTAAATGATAATAAAGAAAAACAAAAATGGTTATTTACTGAACAAATTAAATTAGCTATTAAATATGATTTACCACTTATTATCCACTGTAGAGATGCGGTAGCAGATGTTTATGAGATCTTAAAAGAATATAAAGGTAAGCTTCGTTTTGTAATGCACTGTTATTCTGGTAGTAGTGAGATGGCGGTGGAATTTGTTAAATTAGGTGGAATGATTTCTTTAGGAGGACCAGTTACATTTAAAAATGCAAAAGCACCAAAAGAAGTAGCTAAGATAGTTCCACTTGATAGACTTTTAATTGAAACAGATTGTCCATATCTAGCTCCTCATCCTAATCGTGGTAAACGCAATGAACCTTCTTATGTTCGCTTAGTATTAAATGAGATAGCTACTTTAAGAGAAATTGATGCAGATGAATTAGAAGAAGTCTTAGATCAAAATAGTATTAAGTTTTTCAAATTAGATTAATAAACACTATAGATTACTTTTGCATATCATATACTGAGGTGATATAATGAATTGTAATTGTGGGACTACAACTAATAAAGGTTGTAATCAAAATGCAGGTGGAGGATATGCTTTTATATTAGTATTATTTATTTTAATTGTACTAGTTGGCGCCTCATGGCTTAATTAACGTTTAAAATACATTAATTTTAAATAGTTGTTATTAAATCCTGTAGGAGTTGTAAATACAGAATAAACATCATTTGGTACATCGTACCAAATGTTTTTATTTTCTTCAGATAAATAATTAATAATATGTAAAAATGCTTGTTTAGGAAAGTTTTTTGAGAATGTATCAGTATGTAGACTATTATCAATATTTCCAGTCCAAATTCCTACTGAATAGATTGGAGTATAACCAATCATATAGGAATCATAATCAGTTAATCCTGTCTTAGCTGAAGCTTTAACATTTAATTTATCCGCGATACTATATCCAGTTACATTAATACTGCCACCTAAGTTTGTATCAAAAGTATTAGTTAAAAGTTCGTTAATAATAAAAGATGTTGAAGGATTTAAAAGTTTAATATCTTTTTGTGTTTTAATTGAATATCTTTTATTATTGGAGTTTATATAATTGGTTGTTTTAGGATCACTATATACTCCTAATCTTGAAAATGTATTATAAATAGAAGTTAGTTTAAGTAGTGACATCTCGGCTGTTCCTAGGGCAAGGGATGGATAGTTTTGGCTTTCTACATCAAACTTATTCAAAAAAGAAATTAACTTATTACTTCCGATATAAAGATGTGTTTTAACAGCGTAAATATTATCACTTGTAGCTAAGGCATAAGCCATTGTAATCTTTTTATTTTCATATTTATTATTAAAATTTTTTGGTTCATAGACTTTTTTATTTATATAAAAGATTGTTTCTTCACTTTTAAATTTTGATATACTACTCATCCCATAATTTAGTGCTTCATAATATAACATAGGCTTAATTGCTGAACCTATCATTCTAAGGGATGAGGTTGAAGGATTAAAGGTTGAATACTTATAATTTTTACTTGTTGCGGCAACAATATTAGCGTTGTTATCTAATACTACAATTGCAAGATCAGATAGAATTGGATTATCATTTATATATGTATCTATGAAGTTATTAACATCAATATCAAAAGATGTATAAATATCGAAATTTCGGCTTTTTAAGGCCGTTTTTTTAATTTCATCTAAAACTATATCTTTATAAAATAAAACTGAATTAGAGTATTTTTGATACTTTGTTTTTGTGATTATTATTTCCTCATTAATAGATATGTTATATTCTTTTTCTGTTATTTTATTATTGTTTAAAAGTGTCTTTAAAACAATCTCTTTTCTACTAGTATTATTTTCTAAATTTGTTACCGGAGAGTATGTAGCTGGTGATTTGATAATCGCTATTAAAGTAGCAGCTTCAGCTAAAGAAATCTCATTGGGCGTTTTATTAAAATAATATTTACAAGCATCAAAGATACCATATATTCCGTGATTAAAATAAATCGTATTTAAATAGCCTTCTAATATTTCTTCTTTAGAATAAATACTTTCAATTTTAACTGCGAAATATAATTCTCTTATTTTTCTAAGGAGGCTTTTTTCATTTGATAAATAAATATTTTTTACATATTGTTGTGTGATAGTAGAACCACCCATAATCGGTTTTCCACTTAGATTATTTATAAATGCTTTTGTAATTGAAATTAAATCAAAACCCTTATGTTTATAAAATCTTTTATCTTCAATTTCAATTATTGTTTTTATAATATTTTCATTAATATCTTCTATCCTAACATAACTTGATTCATGCAAATTATTAATTTCATAGAAAACTCTATTTTCTCTATCATACATTTTTACTTTTATTAGATTTGATATATCTTCTACACTATTTATCTTACTAGCTTTTAAATCGATAAAGACAATAATAAAAAAGATGAAAAGTAAAATTAATAAAATTTTAAGTATTTTTTTAAATAATTTCATTTTGTTGTCTCCTTTAAAAATTATAGTGTGAAAAACAGTTTGTAAATGTTATAATATTTACAAAGGAATGAGTAGTATATGATAAATGTTTTCAGAAAGATTTTTATAAAAAATTATACAGAGGTGGACAACCCTAAAGTGCGAGAAGCACATGGTAAATTAGCAACTATTGTTGGAATAATAAGTAATTTTATTTTGTTTTTAGCTAAACTATTGATTGGTTTGGTTGCGGGAAGTATCGCAATTATAGGTGATAGTTTTAATAACTTAAGTGATATGGGAAGTTCATCAATAACTTTATTTGGAATTCATATGGCAAGTAAACCAGCAGATGAAGATCATCCATATGGACATGAGCGAATTGAATATATTTCAAGTTTATTTGTAAGTGTCTTTATTATCATCATTGGTTTTGAATTATTAACAGAATCATTTACCAATTTTGTTGATGGATTAACTGTTTATAAGGTGGCCAATTTTTCAATAGCTACACTTATAGTATTAGTTATTTCAATCTTAATTAAACTATGGCAAGGATTATTTAATAAAAAAATTGGAAAAATAATTAATTCTTTACCTTTAGAAGCAACTGCTTCAGATTCAATTAATGATATGATATCTACATCAACAATTTTAATTGCCACAATTATTTCAATGATCTTCCCTAAAATAACTTTATTTGGTTATTATATAAGCTTAGATAGTTTAATGGGAATTGGTGTTGCGGTATTCATTATTATTTCAGGTGTTAAATTAATTTTTGAAACTATCAATCCTTTAATTGGAGTAGGACCTGATAGCGAATTTGTTAAAAAGATTATTACAGATATTGAAGCCTTTGATGGTGTGTTAGGTATTCATGATGTTATTTGTCATATGTATGGACCTACAACTTGTTTTATGAGTGTTCACGTTGAAGTAGATTCATTATCTGATATCAATCAATCTCATGATTTAATCGATAATATTGAAAGAATTATAAAAGAAAAGCATCATATTGAATTAGTAATTCATATGGACCCTATTGATATTCATAGTGAAGATGTTAAAGAATATAAAGATATTGTAGGTAGTGTTTTAACAGAATATTCTAGTAAAGTTTCTTTCCATGATTTTAGAATTGTTAAAGGTGATACACATACTAATATTATCTTTGACTGTGTCGTTCCATTTGATATGAAAGATAAGAAAGATGAAATTAAAAAAGTAGTTCAAAATGAACTTTCTAAACATGGACCTTTATTTGTAGTTATAAATTTTGATATCGCATATACATCTAGCTTTAAGGAGTAGTTATATGAGATTAAGTAAGCTTTATAGTAAAAGTAGAAAGGGAGAAACACTAACGGATTTAGAAGTAGATATTCTAGCTAAAAAATTAGGTTTAAAAGATTCCTTTTTCTCTTTAGCATATAAAATCATTATGACTATTTTAATAGCTTTTATAGAAGTGTTTTGTTTAATTCAACTAAAGTATTTAGTTTTAAAAATTATTATTAGTATTTTATTATTAGTGTTTTTAATCTTTGTCTTTGTGTATAAGAATAATAGTAAAAAAATTATTTCATATTTAGAAGTTTTAAAAGACTTTTATATTGAACGCTTATGTGAATATGAAGGATTTGAAAATATGTTTGTAGAGCATCAATTTATGAAGAATGGCTACCTTCAAAATAACCTCGCAATCATTGCTTCTGACGGGTATGATTTTTATATCTTTGATGATTTATTAAAAGAAACGAAATATCTCTTACCTAGCAAATTTAAGTCTCCTAACAATAAGCGTCCTGCGTTAAAGATTTTTGATAGTGAATTTGTTAGAAAACGCCCTGTATGTTTTCATGTAAATGAAATATCTTACTATAAATTATTAAAACCATATATTCCTGATTTAAAAGAAGAAGAAACATATGGATATGAGTATAGAAGATATACTTATACCGCTACATCTAATAGGCTTGATAATTATTGTTTATTAGAATTAGAAGATGGTTCAACATTTAAATTAGCTCCAGAGGCTATCATGTTATTAAGAAAGAAAGCGAAGCAGAAAGAAAGAGAGTAGGTGCAATAAGATGAAAATGGTGTATTTACTTGAAGATGATTTGGATTTATCAATGATCGTTAGTGAGTTTTTAACATCATCAAATTTTTTGGTAAAAACTTTTAGTGACTATAGACTTTTTTTCGACGCAATTCGCGCACAAAAACCGGATATAATATTACTGGATTTAATGCTACCAAATATCGATGGTGTTGAAGTTTTAAAGTATGTTAAATCAAATCTAGTAATGCATAATATTCCTTTGATTGTTGTTAGTGGATTATCTAATGAAGAGGAAAAGGTTCTATGCTTAGATTTAGGGGCAGATGATTATATGTCTAAGCCTTATGGACTTCATGAACTTGTAAGTAGAATAAATGCAGTATTAAGAAGATTTGGATTAAAAGATACTTTAAATTACGAGAATATTAATATTGATGTTAATAATCGTAAGGTGTTTGTTTCAAATGAACAAATCATTCTTACTAGAAAAGAATTTGATTTATTATTATTCCTTTTTGAACGAATTAATATGGTAGTTACAAAGGATGAATTAATAAAGAAATTTTGGTCATCTAATAAAGAAGAATCTCGTTCTATCGATATGCATATAAAAGCATTAAGACAAAAAGTATTCCATAATACAAAATTAGAAATTATAACTTTGTTAAAAGTGGGGTACAAATTAGCCGAAAGATAAAAGGGGAGAATAATGACTATTTTTAATGTAGTATTTGGATCTGTTAGTGATTATGTAGGGATTTTAGCTGGTGTATTAATTTTGATTTCATTTATTTTTAAAAGTGTTACTAAAATTAGAATTACAAATATTTTTGCGGCAATAACATTTATCATTTATGGGGTTTTATTAATGCCAAATGGATTACCACTTATTATTACAAATGCTATATTGATTGTAATTCATATTGTTTTCTTAAGTAAAAATGGTTTTTCATTAAAGAAAAATAAAGAAGAAATTTAATAGAAATAATATAACTTACTTTGAATTAAAAAAGTAAGTTTTTATTTTAATAAAAATGTTGCTATTAAAATGTGTTTGTGATACAATATATAAGCGCGTTAATGCGCAAGCCTTGCTTAATTGAAAAATATTAAGCCATTAGACCAGAAGGAGGTGCTCGTAAAATGACAAAATATGAAGTTATGTATATCGTTCGAGCAAACTTAGATGAAGCAGGAATTAAAAGTGTTATCGCTGAATTAAGCGACGCATTTACTTCTAACAATTCTACAGTTTTAGAATGCAAAGAACTTGGACTTAAAGACTTAGCTTATGAAATTAATCATATGCGTAAAGGTTATTATGTTTTATTAAATGTTATGGCTACTGCTGAAGCATGTAACGAATTTACTCGTCGTGCTAACATTAATGAAGACGTAATGCGTCATATCGTAGTTAAAGCTGCGTAATAGGAGGTATAATTATGATTAACCGAGTAGTATTAGTTGGTCGAATTACAAGAGACCCTGAAACTCAACAAACATCATCAGGTATTCCTTATGTACGTTTCACTTTAGCTGTAAATCGTCCATTCAAAGATCAAAATGGTGAAAGACCAGCAGATTTTATTCCATGTGTTGCTTGGAGAAGCCAAGCAGAATTCATGTCTAAATTTGTTCGTAAAGGTAACCAATTAGCAGTTGAAGGACGCATTCAAACAAATAGTTATGTAGACGCAAGCGGGAATAACCGTCAAGCAGTTGAAGTCTTAATTGATTCTGTAAATAATTTAGAACCAGCTCCTAAAAATGACGGATATCAACCACAACCACCATTCGGTAATGGATTTCAACCAGTAAGAGAAACACCAAGTCATGTTCAAACACCAAGTCCAATGGAATTTGAAGTTTCTGAAGATGACTTACCATTCTAAACAAGGAGGAAAAAGTTATGCAACAAGGATACAATCGTAACAATAACATGCGTCGTAGAAGAAAAGTATGTTATTTCACAACTAACAAAATTGAGCACATTGATTTTAAAGATGTTGAATTATTAAAAAGATTCATTTCTGATAGAGGTAAAATCTTATCTCGTCGTGTAACAGGTACATCTGCTAAATATCAACGTCAATTAGTTAAAGCAATCAAAAACGCTAGACATATGGCATTATTACCATTCGTTAAAGAATAATA
>JBGVOE010000087.1:0-3206 GCA_045126355.1 Anaeroplasmataceae bacterium
TATACTTCATCATCTATTCGCATTATACTGTCATCATAAATATTTTCTTTAAATGGATTAATATCACCATACCAGATTATTTGTCCATCAATTATAATTGCATTACCATTGCTATTACATTTTTCTATAATGACATTATAATCTTTCACATTTAATTCTTCAAAATTATTTAATGATAGTATACGAATACATAAATCCTGTGCTTCTATTATAATGTTTGATAAACATCTTACATCATAATTATTTATTAACAAAACAATTTCGTTTTTAGCACATCTTATATCTTCTATTAATTTTGCTTTGTAAGAATTTTTATCAAATAAAATTGTATCTTGTCCAAAGAATTCATTATTTAATTTATAATTATGTTTCTTATATGCTCGCAATCGTTTGCCAAACATTTTAGAAAACAATGGAACCTTCAAATCAACGTAATCATATACGCACACTTCCGTTTTATCAGCCACAGTTCTATGTATTCTTCCAACATATTGAGATAGTGTTCCTTCCCATTTGAAAGGCATCGTTATAAATAATGTGTTTAATGATGGCAAATCAAATCCTTCACCAATATATTTACCTGTAGCTAAAATTACATAACCATCTTCACTAATATTACTAATTTGTTGAGATACTTCTTTCTTTTCTGCCATCTTCATTTGGCCATTTATAATATAAACATTATTACAAAACTCACTAATTTTTTCGTATAAATACCTAATATGTTCTACTCTTTCAGACAACAAAATTATATTTTTCTTTTTTAATATACAAGTTTTAATGTCTTCAATGATTAATTTATTGCGTTCTTCGTTAGATACCAACTTATTGCATTGTTCTACATATGAAAGTAATTTATCCTTATTTGATAACCTAAAATTTGTTATTTTAGGAATTAAAACCTTGCTTAATTCACTATAAATGTTTTGGTGTTCATAGATAATATCACCAATTGTTTTATAAATTATCTTTTCGTTTCGATCAGAACGCTTAGGTGTTGCAGTTAAACCATAAATATATTTTGTATTAGTATTTCTTAACACCCTTTCAAAAGTTCTGGCTGCCAAATGATGTACTTCATCAACAATTATCATTCCATACTTAGATAAAATCTCATTACTCTCAATACTATCATCAAAAGAATGAATGGATGCTATATCAATATTACCTGTTAATTTCTTTTTGGCACCATAATAAACGCCAAATTTATCTTTTTCTTTTTTATATTCATAATTCACTTGAAGGAATTCATTTAATCTTTCTTTCCATTGATCAATCAAACTAACATTATTAACTAGTACCAAAGTGTTTCTTTTATATTCAGATATCAATGCTGCTGCCATCACCGTTTTCCCGAATCCAGGAGGCGCCACAAAAACACCATTATCTTCACACATTATATTAACCAAAGCTGTTTCTTGATCTGGTCTAAGATCTTTACAAAACTCTACCTCAATTTCTTTTCCTTCTACACGTTTGTCGATAATTTCATACTCTACCTTAAGACACTCAAATATTGAAATCAAATCTTTTAAACATCCCCTTGGAATACTGATAAAGTTTTCGTCTTCTTTAAACAGCTGTAAAACCCTTGAGATATTATATGTTGATTGGCGCATTCTTTGTTTATCGTAAAATTCGTTATTTATAACTGAGCCTAATCGCATCATATATTTTAAAGCTTTATTTGATAATATATCTTTAGAGATTTGTAAATCATTATTGTAATTTACAATTACCTTACCTAGAAAATCACTAGGTTTAAGTTGAATGTTTTTAGTTATATTTTTAGGTAATATATCAATCTCGTTTTCTTGCTTAATTTTTTCTAACAGCAACTCAAGTTCCATTATAGTCAACTTTTTCACACTATTTAAAAAAGCAATTTGATTTTCATATGGAAGTTTATTATCGTCAACAAAAACTGTTTTACCCTCACTTATTAAACTTCCATCTAGTGGAAGTGCTATTAAATTGCCATAGCCACCTTTTTCTAAAAAATCTTGACTTGGAAAAAATCTATCAAAACTTTTTAAAGACACTCCATTTGAAGAAATAAATGTTTTATTTAAAATAAAATCACCCAGTTTTCTAGCATTTTTAGCTTTAACTGGTTGTTCAAAGAAAATCCAAACATGAGCACCCAAACCAGATTGAGAAATTTCCACTGCACAATCTATTCCATATTTAATACAAATATTTTTAAAATTTATAGCACTCTTAAAAAAATCACCCTCATCAAAATCAACTGCTAAAAAATAACATTCATCACCATCTAGCATTGGATAAATTCCGTATGATTTTTTACCTTTGAAATGGTTTAGCAAGTCAACTGTTGACATACCAAAATAATTCTTATAAGGGCATCCTTTGCAACCAACATATTTTTTTAAATCACAGTTTATACTATATTTGTTGCGACATACAGGCGAATATCCTTTTTGATTGTCACTTTTTCTAAAATATCTTTCTGCAAAAATATCATTTCTTCCTTTGAAATATGAAGTATATATTCTTATTTTTTCATCTTTGGTATATTCGACGTTTTCAACTTCTCTAATTTCTGCGTAATGAATATCATTTTCTTCCAATAATCTTTTTAAATATTTATTTTCTTTTTTTAACTTTTCGTTTTCTTTAATTAAAAAATCAACTTCATCATGCATATTATCACCGCCACTTTATCAAAAGAGACTAAAAACAACTTTTATTCTTCATCTAAAAACTCTTCATCTAATCTACTTTCAAAATATATATAATATGTTTCTATTAACTCTTCATATAAATATTCATCTTCAACTAACAATAAAGCCTCATATTCTCTTCTATATTCTTCATTATTAGTAGCTTTAGATATATCTTCACATACTAACGAAGAAATTTTTGATATCCTTTTAAATCTAGATTCCGAAAAATTACCCAAGCCAAAATCAAATATTAACTCATTTAACAAACACAAACCTACTTGACTTAATGCATTATAATCAATAGTTGTTTTTCTTAAAGTTAAATAGATATCCATTGCTTTATCAACTTTAAAATTACAACCTTCAAAGCATTTTTCAATTTTTGCTATATATTTATTTGCATCAACCTTGGTGTTAGTTAATACATTATTCAAATAAGAAACAACCTCATCATTAGAATCACATAAATTATTAATCAACTCAAATAATTCTTCTTTACTCATTTTACTGAGTTTATTT
>JBGVOE010000088.1:0-5776 GCA_045126355.1 Anaeroplasmataceae bacterium
TTAAATATTAATAATCAAGGTTTGTTGTTATTTTAATAAAAATTTTAAAGTATTACTTTTATTAACTACATATATATTAATAAATAATATATATACTTTATAAATGGAACAATAGAATTTCCTAGTTAATAAAAAAAGTACCCAGTAATGAAACATATTCTTTAAGTTTTATTTTAATGGGTACACTTTTAACATTTAAGGTCTACTTTCAATTTTCCAAATCGTTACTTTCTTTATTTTTCAAATAAAACTTGAGTAGCTTCTAATTTTAAATCAAAATAAACATTTTGTGATTGAGCTTCATTAGTTGTTTCGGTTGGTAAGTTAATTGAAATTGTGAATTTTGCATCTTCCTTCACTTCTAGAACTCCTAGATCAAGCGAAATTTGTTCAAAATCACATAAAGAATATGTTGTATGCTTATCATTATAACCTAGCGTTACTTTGATTTGTTGTAAAATATAATCACTATTATTCTCAAGATTTATGAATGAAATTTTTGCTTCAAAAGCAGTTGTACCGGTGTTTTCTATTAGAAAATCACCTGTATATGTAGCACCCGGGACCAATCCTTTAATATCGAAAGCATCTGCACCCGATTCTTTTAAGTTCACTTCATCGTTTAAAGAAAATTCTTCTAAGAATCCTCTACCATTTAATGATTGACCGATTAAATTAGTTCTTTTAAAATCGAACTCTAAATAACCTGTAACCACATGTGTCTCTACTTCTTTTTCTCCAGTAAACAATGCAGTTGTTGCTGTTATAGCTGCAGTAAAGAAAAGAGAAATACTCATAATAGATAATAGAATTTTTCTTATTTTATTATTAATAGGATTATCTGCAGGTATTACATCAGAAAAACGTTTTCCTTTTCCTCTAAAATTTTCTTGAAGTTTTCCCATATTACTCGCCTTCTTTCTTATCTTTTTCTAATTCTTGGAGTTTTCTTTTTAATTCTTCTAACTCTTGATTTTTATTTTTCAACTCGATTTCTCTGTCTTTTTCTTTTTGTTTTTTATCTTTATTTAATTCATTAATAATCTTTGTTATTTCAAAAATAATTAAAATCACACAAGGAATAATAATTACTCCTATTAATCCAACATCACTTCTTAAAATAGAAACAAGCAGGCCAATTGGATAAGAAACATATACAACCTTACCAATAACATAATTAAATGAATTTGTATCATTTGTATTAATCACTTGAGTTGAAGTTGTTCCGTCAGCGTTTATATTATCACCACGTAAATAATAAACGAACCCTTCACCTTCTTCTTTTATATCGATAATTCTATGAGTAATTGTTTGTTGTGTATTACCAACCATATATTTAAATGTTAATACATCATTTATTTCAATATCTTTATAAAACTCATAGGGATTTTCCTCATCTACAACTTTAACGAAAACCATGGAGTTCTTATTAATTGATTTTATTTCATAATCTTCCACATTAACTAATTCGTTTTTTTCCATTGATTCTGTTTCAACAACCAGCATTTGATGTCCAAAAAAAGTAATGCCATCTTTAGAATTTTTCTTTGAACTAATTGTAAAAATAGTAAATATAACTGCAATAAAAATAAAACAATAAGTTATCACATCAAATACTTTATTTATCTTTTGTTTCATAATTATTACTACCTTTCACGTTGATAAATGTTTTAAAACTAAAATCCAACTTTTGTGCTTCATTTCCTATTTCACTTGGAATATAAAATACTAATTCAAAATACCTTTCTTGAAAAGATTTATCATAATTGAAATTCAATTTACTATCTTTTGTTATCTCTGTAACACTTTTAGAATTTGTTCTATAAGTATCATATCTCGCGTATGTATATAAAATATTAGTTAAAGAAGTATCTACAGATTCAAACCATATCGCTACATCATAAGTTGTTTGATTTTTTGCATCCAAATAAACCCTATAAGTAACTTCTTCACCTGGATTAATAACAAAATCTACTAATTTGATTGGTTCATCCTCATTTTCTAATTTAATTTTTATTTTATTTTCTGTATATTCTTGTTTTACTACAACATATATTGATGTAATTAACATTCCAATAGATAAAAGAGTCAATATGAAAAGAGCAAATAAATTTTTTCTTAATTTCATTTTATTTCCCCCTTTCTAATAAACAAAGATATCTCTAGCAAGAAAACTTACTAGAGATATTAAAAATGATCTAGTTACTATTTATTATTGAAAGTAACTTTATAAGCATTTTCACCTAATAAAGATACAATATTTTCTGCTGTAATTAATTGACCATTATAGTAGCAATTTTCAAATACAATTGAGCTAGATTGAGTAGAATCTAAAGCATAACCTTCTTCAAAATTACAATTAATAAATTTAGTAGCATTATATGGACGACAGAAAGCATAATTATATGCACCTGTACCTTTACCTAAATTACAATTTTCAAATGTTACTAATTTATGACAATCAGAGAAACTTGTCCAACCATTTAATGTTGAATTTTTGATTGTAACTGAGTAATCCTTATTACCATCATCTGAGTTAAATGTATAACAAACATTATCAATTATAACATTATCAATTACTACATCGCCTGTAGCGCCGCTCATAAAGATACCTCTGAAAGCACCTGAAATTGTTAGATTTTTAATTGTACCGTTAGTTACATTAACTGCACAGTCCCATGTAGAGTCTGCTCCACGAACGTTTAATTCATAACCATTACCATCAAAAGTACCACCATTAACTTTTAAACCAGTTACACCTTTGTATCCACTATCTGCAGCTGTTTCGTTAGCATTAACAGTAACGTCTGCGCCTAAACAGATGTCTCCACCTTCATTTAATACTGTATCTAAATTTTGAACTGATTTTGTATATTTGACACCATCGATAATTAATGTACCATTACCTGCACCATATGCTTTACCAACTAATCCGCCATTTGCAAAGTTAATATCTAATTTTTGATTTGCTTCATCATTAGAATAAACAGCTAATTCTCCACCATATGTACAATTTGTAAATGTAACTAGGTCTCCTCCATCATGCCATACACCAGCAATACCACCGATTTCAAGTGAGTATTTACTATCTTCGCCATCATAAATTGTTACATCACCAGTTGATGAACAATTAACAAATGTATTTCCATAATGAGCAATACCAACTATACCACCAACGTCACAAGTAGAGCCGTTTGTATCGATATTTGATTTTACATTAGAAACTGTATGAGAACCCTCACCCATAAATCCGATAACACCACCAACATATGTTCTATATGCAATATCGTTTTCGACTGAATTTGCATTAACGTAGCTACCTTCTTCAACATCAACTGTTACATTTGTTACATTAGCATATGCATTTTTACCTAATACACCACCGACATATGAAAAACCATCAACTTCTACTTCACCTGTAACTTTGATATTTTCATATACTGAAGTATAAGGAGTACCTGCAACAACACCGACATTTAATCTACCTTCAACATCTGCGTTATGAACATGAACGTTATGAATCTTTCCTTCTTCAGTGTAACCAAATAAACCAACGTCAGACATTTTTTTGTTACCTACATTTAAGTTAGAAATTGTTTTATTGTTACCATCGAACTCGCCTTTGAATTTATTTGTTGCATTACCAATTGGAGTCCATTCTTTATTTTCTAAATCAATATTTTCCATTAGGTAAACTTTTGAACCTTTGTAAGTATTACCATTATTTACATTCATTGCAAATAATCTAAAATCATTTGCGTTATAGATGTATGTAACATTTTCATCTGTTTCTTGATCAGCAACAGGAGAATTTCCTTGAATTGCGTTTACTGTATAAGCAATCTTTGTTGTTAATCCTTGGAATTCATTACCAGTATCTTCTGGTAATTCAATTGTTACTTTAACTGTTCTATCTCCTTGACCAGGATTTAATTTTTCCCACTTAGAATAAGCAGTCATACCATCGAAATTACTATTATCGATAGTAATTCTTAATGCACTAAATAATTCTAATCCTTCAATTACCGAAACAACAGAACGATAGTTTACATCAATATTACTTAAGTTTTTAATTTCTACATCAAATTCGACTCTATCACCTGGAACAATTCTATCTAAAGTGATACTGCCATTTTCTTCTACTGTTACTTTACCACCTGCTGCAAACGTACCTTCTTTTTCAACTTCTGTTAATTCACTATTATATGATTTAACTTTAAATTTAGGTAAAACATTTGCTGTTACACTAACTTTACCTGCTGTAACGTTAACATTAACTGTATCCTCAGCAGTGAATAATGCATATGTAGCCCCTGTTGCAATACTTGTCAACATTGCAATCGACATTAAAGATGCCGCTAAAAATTTTTTATTCATTAATTCCCCTCCGTAATTTGTACTAAATCATATCTTCTAAAAAATTCACTTAATTTAATACTCCTCAATAATAGTACCTCCCCCCCCCCGTGTTTTTTGTCAACCTTTTGTGCCCATTTTCATCATTTTGTGCTACTTTTGTGCCCTGTTGTGCTATTAAAAAGTAGAAAAGATATTGAAATGATATTAATTTATTCCCATCCCCAGTATTTATAGACACTCATATTTATATTCTATGAGACACAAGAAAAGACCAAATAAATTTGATCTAAGAACTCACTGATGTGAGTTTTTTTATTAGTGATATACTTTGTATATGAAAAAGTTATTATTTTATAGAAATTCAGATTTTAGTATAAATAGATATTTCTCTAAGCCACAATTTAAGGCTAGATTATTAGAAGCATCTACTCATGGTAAAGATGTCTTTTATAATGAGGTAAGAAAACTTAATAATTGTAGAAACGCTCTTAAAGAACAAGGTGATATTTTTATTAAAGATATCTTTTTACATTATTGGTCTTCATTCAAATCAAAATACATAAATCAATTATCTCGTCCTGGTATAATAGATTCTATTGAATCTATGATGTCTTGTCATAACTTTGATAATGGTTTTACATTTTATCAATGTCCTTCTTGTAATGATTTCTATATGATGGGATTTTCTTGTCATTCTAGATTTTGTTCCTCTTGTGGTCAAAAATATAAAAACCAAAGAACTATTAAAGTTAGTGAAAAATGTTTAAACGTTCCTCATAGACAATTCGTTTTTACTGTCCCTTCTCAACTTTGGAAATATTTTAGAATTTATCGTGATGATTTATTAAACGTTTTATTTTCTTCAGTTAATGAAACTTTAAACATCGTTTTAGAACACAACGCTCCTATTATATATAAACAAGAAAAAAGACGATTTGGTTTTATTTGTTTCTTACATACTTTTGGTAGAGATTTAAAATTCTATCCTCACATTCATGTTCTGATCGCTGAAAGATTTTTTAATAAATTTAATCAACTTAAAAAATATGATTACTTTTCTTTTGATTTTATTAGAAAAACTTTCCAAAATGTTCTTTTCCATAATATCTATCAATACTTCAAAGATGTTGTTAAAGACTATATACTTACTAGAAAAATATATTTACTCTTACAAGATTTAAGAAATACATATAAAGAAGGTTGTTACTTCTATGGTCCTAAACTAAAAAAAGAAATCATCTCTATTAAAGACACTCAAACACTTACTAACTATATCGCTAGATACGCTTCTCATCCTCCTATCTCTGAAAGAAGAATAGTTAAGGTTGACTACTCTTCTAACCAAGTAACTTGGTTTTATGATCCTCATGAAGATGATGATATAAATGACGATGATAAAAAACTTGGTAGACAATAT
>JBGVOE010000089.1:0-14970 GCA_045126355.1 Anaeroplasmataceae bacterium
TGAGGAACATGGAAGATACCACCGATTTTATGAGCTAATGAGTGGTTCATACCTAAGAATGCATTAGCGAATGCCATACCAGCAATTGTTGATGCATTATGCATTTTTTCTCTAGCTTCTAAATCATTTTTACCATTTTTAACAGCACGTGGTAAATATTCAAATACCATTTGGATTGCTTGTAAAGCTAAGCCGTCTGTAAAATCGTTTGCTAAAACTGATACATAAGCTTCAAGCGCATGAGTTAATACGTCCATACCAGTATCGGCAGTAACACCTGCTGGAAGTGATGTTGTAAATTCTGGGTCACAAATAGCTACTGTAGGAGTTAAAGAGTAGTCAGCTAAAGGATATTTTTTATTTTCAGCTTTATTACTAATTACCGCAAATGGCGTAACTTCACTACCTGTTCCTGATGTAGTTGGGATACATACTAATTTACTCTTTTTACCTAATTCAGGATATTTAAACGCACGTTTACGAATGTCCATAAATTTTTGTTTTAAATCATCAAAGTTAACTTCTGGATGTTCATAGAATAACCACATACCTTTAGCGGCATCCATTACAGACCCACCACCTAATGCGATAATAACATCAGGACGGAATGATTGCATTAAAGATAAACCTCTTTGTACTGTTGTAATATCTGGATCTGGTTCTACATCACAGAATAGTTGTACTTGAACATCATTTAATCTTAAATTTAATTGTTCTGTAACTCTATTTACATAACCTAAATCAACCATACTTCTATCAGTAACAACGAATGCTTTACTAATATCACGCATATCTTTTAAATATTCAATTGAGTTACGTTCAAAATAGATTTTTGAAGGTACTTTAAACCATTGCATATTGTTTCGTCTCTTTCCTATTTTCTTAATATTTAATAAATTAACTGCGCTTACATTTCCTGCTACAGAGTTTTTACCGTAAGAACCACATCCTAAAGTAAGTGATGGTAAGAATGAGTTATATACATTACCAATACCACCAAATGTAGAAGGTGAATTCCAAATTACACGAATAGCTTTAACAGCATTACCAAATTCTTCACTAACGCGCTTATCTTCAGTATGAATAGCGGCACTATGACCTAAACCATTAAATTCAACCATTTTACAAGCTTTTAGAATTCCATCTTCTGTTGAAGTTGATTTTAATACAGCTAATACAGGTGATAATTTTTCACGAGTTAAAGGTTCATTTACTCCTACCTCACTACAAGTAGCCATTAAGATAGTTGTATTTTCTGCTACATCAAACCCAGCTTCTTTAGCAATCCAATGAGCGCTTTTACCAACAACCGCTGGATTTAAGGCTGCGTATTCTGATTTCGGATCACCTTTTTGACCAAATAAGTAGTTTTCAACTAACTCTTTTTCTTTTTTACTTAAAAAGTATGCATGGAATTTTTCAAATTCAGCAACAACTTCATTATAAATTTCTTTATCAATAATAACAGCTTGTTCAGATGCACAAATCATACCATTATCAAATGTTTTACTCATAACGATATCATTAACTGCTTGTTTAATTTTAGCTGTCTTTTCAATATATGCAGGTACATTTCCAGCACCTACACCTAAAGCAGGTTTTCCACAAGAGTAAGCAGCTTTAACCATTGCGTTACCACCTGTTGCTAAGATAGTTGCAACACCTGGGTGATTCATTAGGCCACTTGTTGCTTCCATAGATGGATATTCAATCCATTGGATACAATCTTCTGGAGCACCAGCAGCTACTGCAGCATCGTAAATAACTTTAGCAGCTTCTTTTGAACATTGTTGTGCACTTGGATGGAATGCGAAGATAATTGGATTTCTTGTTTTTAAACAGATTAATGATTTAAAGATTACAGTTGATGTTGGGTTAGTTACAGGAGTAATACCACAAACAACACCAACAGGATCAGCTACTTCTACAATTCCTGTAACGCTGTCTTCACTAATAACACCAGCTGTTTTTAAATAACGCATATTATTAACTACATATTCACATGCGAATAAGTTTTTAGTAGCTTTATCTTCAAACACACCACGTTTTGTTTCATTTACTGCACTCATTGCTAATTGACCATGATGATCAAGACCAGCAACACTACATTTAGCTACAATATAATCGATTTGTTCTTGATTTAATTTTACAAATTTATCTAATGCTACTGTTGCTTTAGATACTAACTCATCAATCATTAAATCTACATTAATTTCATTCATTTTTTTAAATCTCCTTAATATAATAATTCTTTTAACTTATTTGAAAGTATAGCTAAGCTTGAAGCCATATTTTCATTTTGTACAATAACACCTTCAGGTACTTCTAATACCGCAGAAGTAAAGTTCCAGATACCTCTAATTCCAATTGCTACTAACTTATCACATATTTCTTGAGCGTATTTTTGAGGAACAGTTAAAATCGCAATATGAACATTTGATTCAACAGTTATTCTTTCTAATTCACCCAATGAATATATATGCTTGTTATTAAAGATACAATCAGTTTTATTGATATCATTATCAAAAGCACAAATAATATCTAATCCATAAGAACTAAAACCATTATGAGCCATTAAAGCTCTACCAAGATGACCTGCTCCAATTAAGATAGCTTTTCTTGAATCACGATATCCTAAAAACTCTTCAATATCATAAATTAAAAGTTTTATATCTCTACCAATTTTAGGTTTTCCACTTTTACTACTAATTAAATTTAAGTCTTTTCTTACTTGTTCTTCACTTAAATTTAAGCTCATAGCGATTTGTGGAGATGATATAAATTCCAGTCCTTCAGCTTGTCTTTCTCTTAAATAAGATAAATAAATAGGGAATCTTCTTAATTGATTTTTTGAAGCATTTTTAATCTTCATAAAACATTCACTCTCTTTCGGTATTTTTTTACCGGTATTTTTTTACCGAATTAAGTATAACATATTTTCAATCTTTTTCAACATCTTTTTCAAAAATAAAAATGAAAATGTTTGCAAAAAGAAAAAAACACAAATTAAATTGCGATTTTATCTTAATTTATTGCTACTATATTTCCAAATTCATTTTACCCTCTTTTTCAATTGAAATACATGTTTTTATGCCTTAAAATTCAAAAAACCACTTCTTAATTAGAAATGGTAATTTTTTTAAATGCTATTAAACTACTGGTGTAGCTATTATATTAATAGGTTCAAAACATTGTATAGAACCTACGCATTCTAAATCTAAAACAATTGTATAGTTAGTACCCGCAAGTACAACAACACCATCAACTACAGTTGCACTTAACAAACGTAATTTAACAAATCGTTCGTTAGTTACACATTCAACTCTAAAGTATGTTGTGATAGCTCCACCAGCGCCAATAACTGCTTCTACAGGTGCACCACTACAACATAATGTTAACCTAATTGGAATAGTGTTAAATTGATTGCCAAAAAAACATGCATCACAAGTTACTAAATTAGCACATGTATTACAAACATCTCTTTGCGTTTTAGCTATTTTTTCAATAATTTCTCCAATACTATTAGTACAACAATTCTTTTTATCTTTTGAATAATAAACTTCCATTTTATCACCTCAACCTATAATATGAAAAGGTAATTTATCTAGTTAGGTTAAATATAACTATACAGGGTTAATTGTTCAAAAAGATAAGTTCTATATCATTATCTAATATATTATAGATAGGTTGTGATACAGTAATATAAATTCTTTTATCACCTTTATCTACATTTAGAATTTGTGTAACAGCTTCATAAATATTATTACGATATTTAATCATTGTTTTATATACTCCATTTGGAGGAAGTAAGTGAAGATAATAATCAAATTCAATCTTAGTAGAATTATCTAAAATATCTGCGTCTTTAATCTTTCCAATTAAAGAATAATTCCTTCCTAAAAATAAATTAGCGCCATTTATATTTCCACTTGTAATATATTCTTTAATAGTTGATGAGGAAATTCTAACATCATTAACTAAAGTATAATCAGCAATACTAACATTAAAGTGTTCTTCTAGATTTTTAATACTTCCTTCTCTATTAAAACCGAATCTAAAATCAGCTCCACAAATCATATTACTTACACTTAATTTTTCTAACATAATAATGAAGCGAGAATATAAAATACTCTTAATTAAATCAAATGGGAAAATAATTAAATAATCAACACCTAAATCGTTTAAGAGATTATATTTTTGATTTGTAGTAGTTAGAAAATAATTTGTTTTCATTTGATTATCAAATGTAATTAACAGCGTTTTTAAGCCAAAATCTTTCGATTTATTAATTAAAGATTGATGTCCGATATGAACACCATCAAAAGTCCCGATAATACAAGTGTTATCCTCTAAGCTCGGTAATTTATTTATATCATTTATATAGAATACTTCCATAAAGCACCACCTTATAAGATAAATAATGAAATAATAGAAAATACAAATAAAAGTAAAACAATACTGTATGAAATATAATCACATAGAGTATATTTTAATTCATATAAACTACTTCTTTCCTTATTATCAATATATCCTCTAGCTTCCATAGCAAAAGTTAGATCAATTGCTTTTTTATATGTAATAACAAATAAAGGAATAATTAAACTTACCATTTGGAAAGCTTTATTAATAAAATTAACTTCTTTAAAATCCGCACCTCTTGATGCTTGTGATTTTAAGACTTTATCAGCTTCTAAAATTAATGTTGGAATAAAACGTAATGTAACAGAAATCATCATTGAAAATGCGCCGGTGTTAATTCCTAAATTACGTAAAGGTTTTAATAAAGAATCTAGACCACAATTAATTTCAGTCGGTTTTGTAGTAAGCGTTAATAAAGATGAAAGGAATAAGAAACAGATAATTCTTAATGTAATAAGTGATGCTTCTATTAATCCTTCTTCATAAATTTTAATATTATAATTTGCAATAATCGGTGAAATAGTTAAGTAATACTGAACTACAAATGCACCAAATACTAGCATTATAAAGATAGGTAATTTAAAACTCTTAACATATTTAGATAATATAAACCATAATGCTAAAACCAAAATAATAATACCTAAGTTTAAAAACGTTAAAGTAAAATTATAAACAGCTAATACTTCTCCTTTATGAATTGTTAATACCTGCATTATAAAGGTGAATATCAAGATATAAGTCATCATATTAATACTTTTTAAAAATTTATTAAATGGAGTTTTTGTTGTTAGAATTAAAATAAGTAATAATCCTGTAAATCCTAATAAAACATATACATTATTAATAATAAAAAGAGTTATAACTAAAAAGAGTAAACTTAACAATTTAGTTCTTGGATCAAGACGGTGTAACCATGAATTAGCGTCATAATATTGACCGAAAATAATTTTATTATTCATTGCCATACACCTTCTTTAACTCAAGATATGCATCATTAATACTATATTGATATTCATCAAGTTCTATATTAAATTTCTTTTTAATCTCTTTTAAAATTTTAATTGTATTAGGATAATCTAAGCTACACTCTTTTAATAGTTCATCATTTTTAAATAAACTAGTTTTATCTCCATCATAAGCTATCATACCACTTTTTAATACAATAACTCTTTTTGCAACACTTGCGACAATATCCATATCATGAGTAACTAAAATAATCGTCTTATGATATTCTTCATTTAATTTTTTTAACAAGCTTAATAATTCTTTTCTTCCTTCAGGATCTAAGCCAACAGTTGGTTCATCAAAAACCAAAATATCAGGATTTGAAGCCAAAATTCCCGCAATAGCGACCCTTCTCATTTGTCCACCAGAAAGGTTAAAAGGATTCTTTTCATATAAACTTTCATCTATTCCAACAACGCTTAAAGCTTCTCTAGCTAATTCAACTGGATTTTCAAGGCCAAAGTTCTTAGGACCAAAACTAACATCTTTTAAAACAGTCTCATCAAATAATTGTGCCTCAGGAAATTGGAATACTAATCCAACACGCTTTCTAGTATCTTTTAATTTGATTTTTTTATTATTACTTAATGTTTTATCAAATACAACTACTTCTCCATAGTTGGTTAATAATAGTCCATTTAATAATTGTACTAAAGTAGATTTACCCGCTCCACTTTGTCCAACTAATGTAATAAATTCATCTTGAGAATCGATATGTAAATTAATATCATTAAGAATGAATTTAGGGGCTATTTTTTTCTTAGGAGTGTTGTATGCAAATTTTACTTCTTTAAGGTTAATTGCCATAATAAATCAACAACCTCCTTCATATTAGATAAACCATCTTTTTCAATAAGGTCTATTAATTTTAAATTATCAAAAATATCTAATTTAGCTTCTTTAATAATTTCTTTTTCTTTAAATACATCCATAACATTTCCAGTTAAACAAATACTACCTTTATTCATTACAATAACTTTATCAGCCATTAAAGCTTCATCTAAATTATGTGTAATATATAAAATAGTCTTTTTACCTTTTAACTCTTTAATAGTAGTTAATAACTCCTTAACACTCTTTGGATCTAACATAGATGTAGATTCATCAAATATAATAACATCAGGTTCACAAGCTAGTATTCCCGCAATTGCTACCTTTTGTTTTTCTCCACCAGAAAGACTTTCTGGATTACGGTTAAGTAAATGTTCTATACCAATTTGCTTACTATATTTTTCGATTCGAGCTAACATTTCGCCTCTATCAATATTTCGATTTTCTAAACCAAATGCAATATCATCTTTAACAGTAATACCAACAAATTGATTATCAGGATTTTGAAAAACAATTCCTAATTTCCCTCTTAAATCTTCTACTGTTTCTTCATTTAAGATAACACCATCAATTAAAATTTCACCACTTGTTGGTTTAAGTAGGCCCATAATAAGTTTAGCTAATGTGCTTTTACCACTACCATTATGGCCTAAAATACAAATGAACTCTCCCATAGAAGCACTAAAAGAGACGTCATCTAACGTCTTAGCATTTTCTTTATATTCAAATGAAAGATTTCTAACTTCTATCTTTTTCATATATATCACCACTGGTTTTAACCATTTCAAAACCTCTTTTATTTTTATTTATAATAGCAAAAACAAAATTCATTACTTAATCCCATTCTTTTTTTGATATAGTTTGTTATTTTTTTGCAAATTAAATATTTTTATATTAATTATAATTTGTATTTTTAAAAATTTATCAAATAAAATAAATCAACCACTCAATTAATAGGGATTTAGCGACCAGTTTGTTTTTTAATTTTTTAACATAACTTCCATTTAAAATCATCAATTAATTTGATTAATTCTTTATTATCAAGAATCTTATCATTCATTTTCAAGTTGTATTTATGTCTTTCTATTTTAAGTATTTTAGAACTTTCATTAACTAAATGATAAAAATAATTTATGAATAATGGTGTTTCTTCATCACTTCCATATATACAAATAAAATACAATTTTTTTGTAAATGAATTCCATTTATCTTCATTATGAATAAAATAATCTTGCATTCTTTCATTTAAGATAAAATATAACGAGGATGGGTTACCACAATACATTGGAACTATAAAGACAATTTTCTTGAAATTGTTAGTTGATTCTATTAAATCATACACATCGTCATATCTATATTTACATATTGAATTAACACACTCATAACTACATTTAGAACAAGGATTATAAAATATATCTTTAAATAAAATTAGTTTATCATTTTCATTAATTAAATAGTGTGCTATATCATTACAATTCCCATTATCACGACCGCTAAATGATACAAACAAAACAGATTCTTTATTTGATGAAGAAAATGATTCTTTATGAGGCCTGTCAAACAATTCATCTAATTCTAACTCATATTTTTTTACAAGCAACATTAATTTTTCGTAACTAATTTCATTAATACCTTTTTCAATTTTATTTATTGTTGATCTAGAGTTGTAGCCTAATTCTTTAGCAAATGCTTCTTGACTCAAACCTTCTTTAAGTCGTATTTCTTTTATTTTTTCCCCTAATTTGCTCATGAATACTTCACCTATTTATTTTGCTTCACTTTTTCTTCTAATTCTAAAAGATATTTATCAAAATCAGATAGGAATAGTTTATCTTGAATGACTCTATATTTTTCAAATTCAGTTTCTGCATGTAATTTGGCAATTTCATTGGTTACCTTTCCAGCATCTTTTAATAATCCATACTCAAACATCTCAATAAATGAATTCAATCTTTTTTCCCAATCTTCCATTGTTAGAGGAATCTTTCTGATAGCCATAGTTTCTGCGAAATCTAAATATGCTGTAACCATTCTATTTAGTTGTTTTAGTTCAATTTCATTTAAATAATTTTTTGCGATGATTACATCTGATTTTTGGATTTTACCATCTGGTGCATCTTTCCATGTTGTTAATCCCATATTAATTGTACTAGCATTTGCTCTTTTTACAATTAATTCGGCAGCAGTATTTCCATGAATAGCGTAATGCATTTTGTTTTGTACTGTTGCATAAAATCTTTTTGTAGATTTTGCATATTTATCATAATCAATTGCAGTAGCATATAAATCAGTAATTTTTTGATAGAATTTTCTTTCAGAAAGACGTATTTCACGAACTCTTTCTAATTGTTCATCAAAATATTTGTCAGTTAAATAAGTTCCTTTGACAAGTCTTTCGTCATCCATTACCCATCCTTTAATAGTATACTCAGTTGCGATTTCATTTACCCATTTTCTAAATTGAACAGCTCTTTCAGAATTAACTTTAAACCCAATTGCAATAATCATTTGAAGATTATAATGAATTATCTCTCTGTTTATTGTTCTATCTCCTTCATTTTGAACTATTCGAAATTTTCGAGTAGTTGAAATTTCTAAAAGTTCACTGTCTTTAAAAATTTTTTTAATATGATAATTTATAGTATGTGCTTCTACATTAAATAGAACTCCCAACATCTTTTGTGTTAGCCAAATATTTTCTTCTTCATATCGAACTTCAACGTTATGTGTTTCTTCTCCTACAGATGCTACATATGTTAAATATTCTGCTGCAGAACTTCTGATTGTTACTTGATGTTTTTTCATAATAATATTTCGCCTCATTTACTTTTTGCGTATAATTTATTATATCATTTTGTAGATTTAAAATCAACTAATAGACTATGAAATTATCGAACAAATAAGCCACTATCTGTTCAATTAATTTTTTATTTTTTAGTTCATTGGCCATGAAAATGAATTCGAAACACTGGATGATTTACGAAAAGCCATTGAAGAATACATAGAGTGGTACAATTTTAAAAGAATTAGCCTAAAAAGAAATGGAATGAGTCCATTTGAATATAGACAACATTCCATTCTTCAATTACAATATTAAATTATTATGTCCAACTTTGTGGGTTCACCACAAAGATACACCGTAATTTTAAATTATTATAAATCGATTTTTTCAATTTTCTTAACAGATAATGCAGCAATAATTCCTACTACAATACCCGCAATTACACCACTAATTATTAATACTGGTAAATAATACAATAATTGTTGTGTTTCTGTAACTAAGATAGCAACTAAAATTTGTCCTATATTGTGGCATACACCACCAATAACACTAATTGTAACAGTAGATAAAACTTTCTTTAAAAGTATCATTGCGACTAAACTTAAAACCGCACCAACTATACTATATAGCATACTTAATACAGTTCCAAATAATAGGCTAGTTAGAACTACTCTTAATAAACTTATTATAGAAGCTTCTTTCCAACCAAAACGATATAAAATGATTATAATCGCAATATTAGGCAATCCAAGTTTAATACCAGGAATCGCAACAAATGTAGGGATTTGACTTTCTACGAAGGAAAGGATCATCGCAAAAGCTGTAAAAAGTCCTAAAAATGCAACTCTTGATTTTTTCATGTTAACTCACCAAATCTACTTCCGGATTTTCTCCACCAGTTACTGTTACTGTTAATTTATAAGGTAGACATGTAATAGTCTCACCATTTTTACTAATCTTACCTTGTTTGACACATAAGTGATCAGGACATTTTGCATCTAATAAATATGCTTCTTTATTTTTAATGCATAAAATATTAGTTCCACCGTTTAGTTCATATTCGTTATCAGTAAGTAGCGAGTATCTTGCTACTTCAACCCCATCAACCTTAACGATTACTTCACTTCCAGCCTCTTTTGTTAATTCAACAGCTAAGAAAGCAAATAAGGCAACTAACAAGATACTAACTATTACAATAATATCTTTTTTCTTCATTAGAAAGCTAATAAAGCTAAAGCCATCATACCAGCAATTAATAATGCGATTGGTAATCCTCTAAATGATGATGGCACTGCTTCTTCATCAACTTTATGTTGTAATGAACTAAACACAATCATAGTACAAGTTAAACCAATACCAACTGAGAATGCAGTTAATAAGTTTTCAACATAACCTAAGTGTAAGTTATGTAAGCATAAACCTAATACAGCACCGTTAATAGCGAATTTTAAGAAATCAACTTTGCAGTATCCTTCTAAACCTTTTTTAGTAAGTAAATGAACTAATTCAACAACTACTAAGATAACAATTACAGTTACTAAAGTATGTAAATAAGGAACACTTGATAATAAATAATGATTAATAGGCCAAGTAATTGCAGCAGCAATAACCATTACAATAGTAGTACCTAAACCAATAATTAATGATTTTCTACTAGAACGTTCGTTTTCAATAACAGCACCAGTTCCTAAGAAATGTAATAAAGCATAGTTATTTGATAAAATACCAGCTAATAAGATTCCGATAATAATTTCAAAATTCATAATTATTCAGCCTCCAATTCATCACAAACTTTGTGTCCGATTTTACGCATAACAGCAATAACAATTGCTAAGAATACATAACTCATAAATTTACCAGCTTTAGCACCAATTAAACCTTCAAATCCTAATGAGAATCCTAAGATTGAACCAGATACTAATGGTTCAGTTAATAAAGAACAAACAATCATAACAACAGCGAATAATGCTGAAGTAATTAATGAACAAATAATTGTTTTCTTTTCACCGTTTTGGCTAGCTAATTCTTCAGCGTCACGGTAAGGAACAGCACTTACAGCTAATGCAGCTAAGTGAACACCTAATGCGTTAAATCCTGTAATCCAATAAGCTTCCATTAACATACATAATAATGTAGTAATACCAGTAACGATTAATACATAAATAGGTAAATGAGCTTTTTCAGGAGTTACTTTTCTTAAAGCACTAACAATCATAGCACTTAATACAGTAACAATTGTAACAGCTAAGCTCATAGCTAAAGCAGCTTCAACACTTTGACTTGAAGCCATAACAAATCCAGCACCAAGTGGTAATAAGTGAGATAAACTTCCTCTTAAGAAATATTTTCTAAAATTTTTCATTAGTTATTACCTCCCTTACTAGCAAATGCTTTAAATGCATCTTTCATAGCTTCTTTAACCGCATTTGTAGTCATAGTAGCACCAGAAATTATCAATTCATTATTAGTATCAATTGTAGAATCACTAGCTCCTACAAATTTATTTTCATATGCGTTAACATCAAATCCATGTGCAACACCAAAATATTCTTCATCACCAAAGTAACTGATTAAATCAAATTTAGCAACTTTTCCTTCGCCATCTAAAACGATATAGTTTGTAACTACACTATTATTATAAGCATTAATTGATTTTGCTAAATATCCATAATATGTTGCTCCTTCATATGTGAAGCTTGCAGCAGCAGCAATTGAACCATAAGTATTAACAGTAATTTCAGTAATTTCAGTAGCACCTTCATACATTCTACCAATTTTATCAGCTAATGCAGTAGCTGAAGATGTTAAGCTTGAAGTTGCTAATGCGTTAACTTCAGTAACAACATCACTATTAGCTTCAGTAACATTTTCTAATTCATAAGATTGAGTTGCTTCATCTAATAATTTTGGTTGGTAAACAGTAACAACACCACTAATATTAGCAATTGCTAATAATTTAACATCACCCTTAGTTACATAACAAACAATACCAGTTCCAGTTAAAGTTGTATAAGCAGTAGTAATATTACCACTAGGAGTTAAATCACTACCTTTAACAGCACCACTAAATACTGTTGGTAATAATTCTTCAAATACTTGTTCAGGACTCTTAGCGGCAGCTTGCATTAAGTTATTAGAAGATAATACTAAGAAACCAGCTTCTACAGCAGCTTTAACAGCTTTACTTGATGATGTAGCACCAGTTTGTAATATAACACCAGCTAAAGTTGAATCTTGACCAACAAATGTTGGAATCATATCGTTAACTGGGAAATCACCTTCGCCAATTTCTACAGTAATACCTGTAATAACACCGTTTGCATCAACACCAACTACAACATTAACAGGTTTAGAGAAACCGTCTTTAGTAGCTTTGAAAACATAACCGTTTCCGCCTTTTTCTTTATATACGTTAGTTACACCAGTTGAAGGATCAATAGTTAAAGTTGAAGTAATTTCTTCAAATCCTGTAGCACCTGGCATAACAGCATTTAAAGCTTCATTTTCAGCACCAGCTTTATTTGCTTCAATAATTGGGCCAGTGTGTAAGTTTAATAATAAAGCTAATCCAACAGTTGCAATAACTGTAGATAACATAATAATCAATGTTTTAACTAAATCATTTCTTTTCATTATCTGACACCTCCTAAAGTTCTAGGATTTGTCCATTTTTCAATTAATGGTGTTAATAAGTTCATAAATAAGATTGAAATAGAAACACCTTCAGGATATCCACCTAAGAATCCTGTACGAATAGCGAATGTTAAAACACCACATCCGATACAGAATACAACTTTACCTAATTTAGATAAAGGAGTTGTTACATAGTCAGTTGCCATGAAGATAGCACCGAATAATAAACCACCAGCTAATACTTGAGCTAATGATAATCCTAAGTCACCAGTAGTAATGAAGTATAATCCAAATACAGTAGCAACAAAGGCAAATGGAACATACCATTTAATATGACCACGCCATACTAAGTAAGCATAACCTAATAATAAGGCAATTGTACAAGTTTCACCAATTGTACCACCATGGTTACCTAAGAATAATGTTAATAAATCATATTCACCATTTTGTAATCCAATAAGTGGTGTAGCACCAGCTACTAATTCAGGATCAGTAAATACTGTGTTTGCTCCACCGGCAACTGTTGCACCAAATGCTAATAACATAAATACACGTGCAGCGATTGCTGGGTTAGCAATGTTTTTACCTAATCCACCAAATAAACATTTAACAACGATAATTGCAAATGCACTACCTAAAGCACATTGCCATAAAGGAACTTTTGTACTTAAGTTTAATGCTAAAATTAACCCTGTAACAATAGCACTGAAATCAAATAATGTTTGTTTCTTTTTACAAACTAAGTTAAATAAGAATTCACTTAACATTGCACTAGCAACACAAACTAATACAATTAATAATGCTTGGAATCCAAATAATACTACAGCAGCAACTGTTGCTGGTAATAATGCGATAACAACATCACGCATTACTTTGTGTGTAGTAGCACCGCTATTAATATGAGGAGCGGCAGAAGTATGAAGACTACTCATTATTTATTTCCTCCTTCTACTTTTTTAGAAGCATATTGTTTTAACCACCATTTAGCATCTTGGTTAGTAGCTAATAAATGACGGTTAGCTGGACATACATATGAACAGCATCCGCAGTCCACACATTGTCTAACACCTGTAGCGATTAATAATCTTTCTTTAGTTTCTTCATCTTTAGCTCTCATAGCTAATTCTACACCTGGAACATTGATGTTGATTGGACATTTGTCAACACAACGTCCGCAGTGAATACATACGCTTGGTTCAGGTAATTTAGCTGTTTTTTCATCAAATACTAAAATAGAGTTAGAAACTTTAACGATTGGGTCATCTGCACTGCATACAGCATTACCATTCATAGGTCCACCAACTACTACTTTACCAGGAGCAGCTTTTAAGCCTGTATGAGCTAATAAGTCAGAAATTCTTGTTCCGATAGGAGCAATTAAGTTCATTGGTTTTTCAACAGCTGGTCCATCAACAGTAACGATACGTTCAACAAGTGGCATGCCTGTATTTAAGTATTCAGCCATTTTTGCAATACTACTTACGTTAATGATAATTGCATGGAAGTAAGGGAATCTCTTACCAGCAATACTTACTCTACCAGTTGCGTTATATAACATAACTTGTTTTGCACCTTGTGGGTAAATTGCTTTTAATTCAACAATTTCAATATAATCCTTACCAGCAGCAGCTTCTTTTAAAGCAGCGATTGCATCTGGTTTATTTTTTTCAATACAAATTTTGAATTTAGCATTTTCTAAGTATTGGAACATACCATTTCTTAAATGATCAATACCAGAAATAACTAATTCAGTGTGATCAACCATCATTCTGTGGTCAGATGTGATATATGGTTCACATTCAGCTGCGTTAACTAATACTGTATCAACAGTGTATTGTTCATTACGCATTTCATTTAATTTTGCCCATGTAGGGAATGCAGCACCACCTAAACCTACACATCCACTATCTCTTACAGCTTGTAAGAATTCATCTGGGTTAGTATAAGTTGGAGCCTTAACGCTTGAATCAACAGTCATTAATCCATCGTTTTCAATACGGATAACTTGTACTTCTTTTCCGCTAGGTCTTAAAATTTTCTCAATTGCAACAACTTTACCTGATACAGTTGCATGAACAGGAGATGAGAATCTACCTTCTTCTCTTGCAATTAATTGACCTACTTTAACATAATCTCCTACAGCCACAATAGGTTCTGCAACATGTCCTGAATGCATGTCCATAGGAAGTAAAACTTCTTTTGGAGCATTAATTCTTACAGGAGTGCATTCTGCAGTATTTTTATTGTGTGGTAAATGTAGAGATGATATATTTTTTCTTTTAAAAATCATAATATCCTCC